>DASRPK010000299.1:0-12275 GCA_035646395.1 Gemmatimonadaceae bacterium
GGCGGTGCTGGAAGCTGGACTTCGGTACACGTTCGGAAGCTCGATCGAAAAGTTCTAATTGATTGAAGAGTTGAGCAGTTGAGGAGTTGAAGAGCGCAAAGCGAAGGGCCCCGGATTCCGGGGCCCTTCTGCTATCCTCTCGACACAAACCGGTTTCCTCGAACATGAAATCTCAGGAGCCAATCGGCGGCCTTCCTGATCCCGATTCGGGGTGAGATCACCACTTCCTCGTCAGGCACGTCGATGCCCTGGAGGATCCGGAGCGGGCCGCGATCGAGCCGAACACCGTCCTGGTCGCGCGTGATGGCGAAGGCGTCACAGAGGCGGGCCGGCCCACTCGTCAGGCTCACGTCACCGGCCACCCCACGGCGGCGACGCATCAAGTCGAGACCGGACAGGGGTTCCACGGCCCGGACCAGCACCGCGCTGCCGTGCCCCAGCTCCCTGGTGACGGCGTTGAAGCACCAGTGCATGCCGTAGATGAAGTACACGTAGGCGGTGCCGGGCGGACCGTGCAGCGTGCGGGTGCGCGCCGTCAGCCCGGCCACGGCGTGGCAGGCGGGATCGTGGGGGCCGAGGTACGCCTCGGTTTCGACGATCCGGCCACGCACGACGCCCTCGGCGGTCCGGTGTTCGAGCAGCGCGCCTAACAAGTCACGGGCGACGTCCTCCGTCGCCCGGTCGTAGAAATCCGGCGGGAGCGGACGGCGTACGGCCATCCGCTCCACCATCCGCGTCGACACGGTTACGTCTTGTCGGCCGGTTCCGTGGTCTTCTTGGCCCGTGGGGCGCGGGCGGCCTTCTTCTTCGGCGCCGCCTTGGCGTCGGCCGGCGCAGCCTTCGCCTTCGCGACCTTGGCACGTGCCCGGCCCTTGGCGGGCGGCGCCTGGACCGGTTCTACGGCGGCCGGTGGAGCTGGCGGCGGGGCCGTTTCAACCACGCCAACCATGAGGAGCTCCGGCGGCGGACCACCGCGAGCGCCACGACCCTTGGCCGGAATACCGCGTGGCCCCATGCCGCGCAGCATCGGCGAGGCAACGGGTGCCGATGGCGCCGAAGCATGCGCCGCCGCGGCCCGGTTCAACTGCTCGGCGACTGGTGCAACCGGCGCAGGAAGCGCCACCTCGAAATCGTCGCCGCGACGCCGGAGGTCGATGATGTCGGCATCGTGAGCGTCGCGAAGGACCCGGTTGAAGAACCGGTCGCTGAGGCTCTCGCTGTCACGACCGAGCAGCTCGAACGCCTTCCGTCGCAGTGCAGACGCGGCGACAACACCATCACCCTGCACCATCGCTCCGGCAGCACGCTTTACGAGGTTGAATGCTTCATCTCTCGTCAGGCGCTCACCACCGCGACCGATGTCGTCCTTCGGATGGGCGCCGGCGGCCGGCGCGTGGGCGGTCGTCGCGGCGCGCGTCACTGGTTCCGCGCGCGGCGCTTCCCGCTGGCCATCAGCTGTGGGAGTGGGAGCCTGCGTTTCCCGATCACGGCGATCTTCCCGGACTTGGCCGTCGCGGGCTTGCCCGTCCCGGACTTGCCCGTCGCGCTCGCGACCACGGCCACGGCCACCACGACGGCCGCGTCGACCGCGGTCACGCACCAGGTCATCGCGCTCACCGTTGCCTGACGCGGTCGATCCATGCGACGGCGCATGGGCCGACTGACTGCCAGGTCCGCGGGGCGCCGGGGTTCCGCCGGTACCGGCGCGGGCCGACTGCTCGGTCGGTGCAACTTCGAGCTGTCCGTTGTCGAGCTTGATCACCTTGATCAACCCCTGCTCGGCCGCTTCCTGGCAGAACTTCGAGAACTTCGACTTGCCGAGGTTCTTTTCGTCGAACGTGGGATCGATGTCCTGCATCACCTGCTTGAGTCGGTCCGACCGCATAACGTCGCCGTTCTTGACCATCCGGTTGATGGCTTCGACGACCAGCTCCCACGGGTCCCACTTTACGACTTCTTCGTCGCTCTGCTTCACGAGGCCGGCGAGCGCGTTGTAGCTGTAGTACTCGTCGCAATTCATGACGAGCAGGTCGCTCGATGATTCGCGGATGCCGACGCCGATGACGTATTTGCCGTACTCCTTGAGCTTCGTGACCATGCTCGCGAAGTCGGAGTCGCCGGAGAGGAGGATGAAGGTCCCGATTTCCGGGCGCGTGAACACGATCTCGATCGCGTCCACGGCCAGCCGGATGTCGGTGGCGTTCTTCTTCGACGACCCGTACGCCGGGGCCATGATCATGTCGATCGACGACTCGGCCAGGGGAACGATGTACTGGGGATAGCGCCGCCAGTCGGCATACGCGCGTTGCACGGCGACCTTGCCCTTGATGATTTCGGACGAGAGCAGGCTCCGGAGCTCGGCGGCCAGATCCGACCGGATTCCCATCGTCACATTGTCGAAGTCGATCAGGAGTGCCGCGTTAGGTGCGTGCTGGAAAGCTGGCGGCAGTTGGGAAGAGGCGGCGGCCGTAGCCTGCGGGCCTCGGTAAAGGGGGGCGACCGGCGCACGCTGCGGCGCGTGCCTGGTCTGACGCTGGTTCATCGGTTGTGGAGGATGTGGTTAGGTGAACCGAACGCGCAGCAGCGCGAAGCGGCCCTCGAGGCGCTCACCGGCCGCATCCCGAAACAATGGGGACCAGTGGCGCTCAGAAACGTGGATCGCGACCGTTGACCGGTGCGGCCCGGGTGGGTCCGCGCGCGTCCGGAGACGGGTCCGCGCGAACCGTCACTCACGCTCACCGACTCGCCGCGGGACGAACGGTCCAGATTCGCGGAAACACCGATGGCGCCAGCGCTTCGGGACATGACCCTGGTTCTCGCTACCGGCGAGTTCCTGGAGCCACTTCGGCCCAAGCGGACCCTGTAATCTAGCGACGGCCGGGACGAATGGCACCATCGGGCATGGGGCACAGGGCATGGGGCATGGGGCATGGGGCACGGGGCTGCGTTTCTCACCCCCATGCCCCATGCCCCATGCCCCATGCCCCACGCCCCGTCTCATTCCCCCATCGCCTTGATGATCACGCGCTTGGCGCGCTGCCCATCCCATTCCCCATAGAACACTCGCTGCCACGGGCCGAAATCGAGCTTCCCGGCGGTAACGGGGACAATCACCTCGTGGCCGACCGTCAGCGAGCGGAGATGCGCGGCGGCGTTGTCTTCCCCGGTCCCCGAGTTGTGCCGATACTGGGCAGGGTCCCACGGTGCGATTCGATCCTCGAGCCAGTCGAGGATGTCTTTCCAGAGTCCTGATTCGTGGTCGTTCACGAACACGCTGGCCGAAATGTGCATCGCGGATACGAGGACAAATCCTTCAGAAATCCCGGCGGCCGCCCGACACTTCTCGACGTCGTCTGTGATGTCGATGATCTCTTGTCGCTTTTTCGTGTTGAACGTGAGATACGTAGTGTGGGATTTCATCTTCCATGGTTGATAAGCGCAAAGCGCAATGCGCAAAGTAAGATCATAGTGCGCGCGTCGGATCTTTGCGCTTTGCGCTCTGCAACTTATCGACGATGTTCCACTCCCTGGCGTTCCGAACGCGACTGCTGATCATCCTCGCTGCGCTGGCGCTTGTGCCGGCAATCGCGGTGACGGTCGCATGGTCTTTTGCCGTGGGACGCGCACTCCCGCTCATCGGTGAGTCGGCAGCATGGGAACGCGTCGCAGAGTCGGGGTCGAGAGCCATCGAAAGCCTGCGGCTGGCAGAGCTGTCGCCGGGGCAGCGGGCAGCGGTCCAGAATCACGAGCGTGAGCTCAGCCAGTCTTTGACGCAGGCCCGCCGTCTCGAGTTCATCGTCGATCGATCAGGTCCTTTACTGATCATTCTTGCGCTGTTCGGTCTCGGCGTCATCGCGTTGATCGTCTCGCGCATCGCCGGGCACCTCAGCCGCCAAATGAGCCGGCCGCTCAATGAACTGGTCGGCTGGACCGAACGCATCGCGCACGGCGAACCACTTCCCGCGCAGAGTACTGTCCGCGGGGCACCCGAATTCGAGACACTGCGTCACCGCATGCGTGCCATGTCCGAGGAACTCGCCGAGGGTCGGTCGCGGGCACTCGAAGCGGAACGGTTGCGCGCCTTTCGTGAAAGCGCGCGGCGCTTTGCGCACGAACTGAAGAATCCACTCACACCAATTCAGTTCGCGATGGCGAGACTCGAACGGGAAGCGCCGCCATCACTCGGCGACGTCGTGGAAGTGTTGCGCACGGAAACGAGCCGGCTGGACCAGATGTCGCGTGCGTTCGCGCAGTTCGGACGGCTGCCCGAGGGTCCGTTGTCGGATGTCGACGTCGGGGAGATGGTTCGTTATGCATCACGGGCAACGGTCCCGCCGGATATCGCGGTGGAACTCTCGGTCGATGCCGACGGGATGATGATCCGGGGCCACCACGATGCCCTCCAGCGCGCCCTGTCAAACGTGCTCCTGAATGCGGCGGACGCCAGCGGACCTGGCGGGAAAATCGAGGTCGGGGTGGACCGGACCATGATCGGAAATGCTGATGCCGTGCGGATTCAGGTCCGGGACAGCGGTCCGGGAATTCCTCCAGAACGAATCCAAACGATCTGGGAGCCGTATATCACCAGTAAGCCTGGTGGCACCGGATTGGGCCTGGCTATCGCGCGCCAGGCGATCCTGGCGCATGATGGGAGCATCGATATCCGGTGTCCCCCGGACGGCGGGACGGAAGTAACGTTTGTGCTTCCGACCCAACGGCCGTCAGCGGCCTGAACACTCAAATCCACGCCTGTGTCAGAAGAGGAACTCATCGTCGCGATCGCGGGCATGATCACCAGCGTGGTGATCATCCTGGGGATTCCGCTGGTCATCGTTCACGCGCGGAAGATCTGGAAGCGTGATAACGAGACGCAGGCGGCGTCCTCGTCATCAAGCGACCATCGCCTGGAACGCATCGAGCAGGCGATCGACGCCATGGCGGTCGAGGTCGAGCGGGTAGCCGAGGCGCAGCGTTTCATGACGAAGCTCCTGTCTGATCGCGCCGGTGAGCGAGTAGCCATTCCGGCGTCCCAGTCGCGGCGCGAGGGCTGACCCGTGATGATCGTGGACCCGGGTGAGGTGGCGATCGTCGCGATCGTGTTCGGCACGACCAGCGCCACGATCCTGTCGCTGGTCAGGATGCGGATGCGGGCCCGTGACCATCGCACCGAACTGGGCGAGCCTAACGTGAACGAGCGGTTGTACCGAATCGAGCAGGCCGTCGACGCCATGGCGGTGGAGATTGAGCGCATGGCGGAGTCGCAGCGATACACGACGCGACTGCTGTCCGAGCGGTTGCCATCTGCAGCGGAGGCCCTGCCGGCCGCTGAGCGAGGTAGATCATGACGCAGGTCGTCCAGGAAGTCCGGGTCCAGGTTCCCACTCCGCCGGCACCACCGCCTCCCGTGAATGCCAATGAACTTGGACGGCGGATCGAAGATGCCGTGAACCAGGCACTCAGCCAGATGCAGGATGGCCAGCGTGACAACGCCCGCCAGAGTATTCGTGACGCGGTGGACGAGGTGCGCGCCGAAATCGCCGCGGCCCGCGCGCAGGGTGGCATAACGATTCAACCGCGGGGCGAAGGCGTCACGATTCAGCGACCATGGGACCCTGAAAACGTCATCCCGGCGGGGGCGGTCGACATCTCCATCGCGTTCTTCGTCTCCATGGCGTTCATCATCGTGGGATTGCCGATCGCGCGAGCCTTCGCGAGACGCATGGACCGGCGGGGAGAGACCGCGTCGGCGTCCGAGATCGCGCCCCGCCTCGATCGGATCGAACAGGCGGTCGAAGCCATCGCGATCGAGGTCGAGCGCGTCTCGGAAGGACAGCGCTACACGACGAAATCGATCGCCGAGCTTCGCGGGCTTCCGGTTGCCAATGGCGGAGCGTGGGCAGCCAGAGAGGCTGAGCGCGTCCCTGCAGGCGAGTCGTTGCGGCGACCCTGAGTTCCGGGTTCAATGCCTTACGCACTCATCATCGACGACGAGCCGAACATCCGGCGAATGGTGGGAGCGTTGCTCGCCGCCGAAGGATTTGATGTCGGTGACGCCGCCGACGGCTCGTCAGGCGTCGCGAAAGCAATCCAGGCCGACCCGGACGTCATCCTGCTCGACCTGATGATGCCCGGTGGCATGGATGGCATGGCTACGCTGCAGGCGCTGCGCGAGAAACTGCCAGACGTGCCAGTCATCATGATGAGTGGTCGCGCCGGACTGGCTGATGCAGTGAAAGCAACGCAGCTCGGCGCCCACAACTTCCTGGAGAAACCGCTCACGCCCGAAGGGGTGCTCGTTGCGATCGAAACGGCGCTCCAATTGCGCCGTGCCCGTCGCGAGGCGGCGGCGCTCCGTGCGGAATTGGGGCTATCCGGCGAAATGGTCGGTTCGAGTCCGGCAATGCTGCGACTGCGCGAGATGATCGGGCGGGTCGCGCCAACCGATTCCCGCGTGCTCATCAGCGGAGAATCGGGCACCGGGAAAGAACTGGTGGCCTCGGCGATCCACGCCGGCAGCCCGCGACGCGACCGGCCATTCATCAGGGTGAACTGCGCCGCGCTGCCGCGTGATCTCGTGGAGAGCGAAATGTTCGGTCACGAGAAGGGAGCGTTCACGGGAGCCGCCGAACGACGCATCGGCCGATTTGAGCTGGCACACCGCGGCACCCTGCTGCTCGACGAAGTCGGGGACCTGGGACCGGAAGCGCAGGCGAAACTACTGCGTGCCATTGAAGCGCGGGAAATTGAGCGGCTCGGGGCGGCCAAACCAATACCGGTCGACGTGCGCATCATCGCGGCAACAAACAAAGCGCTGCACAAAGCGGCGCGTGAGGGAGCGTTCCGCGAAGACCTCCTGTTCCGCCTGAATGTCATCCCGATCGAGGTACCGCCGCTGAGGGAAAGACCGGGTGACATTCCGGCGCTTGTCGCGCACTTCGCCTCGCTCTTTCGCGTGCGCACCGGTCGAGCAACGGCCGACTGGTCAGCGGAAGCGATCTCGATGCTGCAACGCCACTCGTGGCCCGGCAACATCCGGGAGCTGGCGAACATCGTGGAACGACTCGTGATCCTCTACCCGGGCCAGCGGATCACGCCGCGTGAGGTATCGCAGGTGCTCTCGGTGGACAGCGCGTCGCCGACAAAACAGTCCGATCTTCCGGATCCCGTGCAGTCGGAAGAGTCGCTCACTGAGTTGCTGGATGAATACGAACGTCTGCTCATCACCCGGGCGCTGGCGATGGCGAACGGCAACATCGCTGAAGCAGCTCGGCGGCTGAAGACGGACCGGCCCAATCTCTATCGCCGCATGAAGCGGCTCGGCGTTGCCGGCGACACGACGATGAGCATGGCGTAGCCTCAGGGTTCGGCGTTGCCGCAACGTCGGCGACCGGAGAACTTGAATCTTCCGCTTCTCCGTCTTCATGCGCCAGCGAATCACAACCGTCCTGCTCCTCTGCTGGGTTGCTGCCCTTCCCGCCCAGCAAACCGGCCCGCCTGTCCTCGAAATCCGCGACCTGCGCGCCGTTCCGCGTGACATCGCCGATGAGGTGCAGCTCGTCTTCAATGCCACCACGTCACGACGGGTGACGGGCGATCTCACGGTCGCGGCATCGGAAGTCATCGACGGAGACGTAGCTGTCCTTGGCGGGCAGGTAGTCATTGCCGGCCGCGTAAGCGGAAGCGTTGTCGTCATCAACGGCAGCCTCGTGGTGCGGGGCGCGGGACGCGTGGGATCAGCAACGGTGATCGGCGGAACGGTGACGACGCTTGGAGGCGGGCAGGTCGAAGGGAGCGCGCGCTCCTATCCGGAACACGTCCTTGTCGATACCGCGACGGACCGGCTCGTGGTGCGCGATGAAACCGAAGACGAGCGCTGGTACCGCATCCGCATGACACCTCGCGGTGGATCTCGCGGTGAACTGCGATTCGTGACCGCTCGCACGTACAATCGCGTGGAAGGCCTGCCGTTGCTGTTAGGCCCGCGTGCGTATCTCAACTTCTCATGGGGGCGGATCACCGCCGACGCCATGGGCGTGTTGCGGAGCGCCGATCGCTTCGAGCTGAAGAGCGAAAATCTCGGCCACCTGATGCGCCTCGAGGTACAGCTTGGCGGGACACGTGGTATACGGATCGCGGGACGCATGGAAGACGTCGTCACTCCAGTCGAGGAGTGGCACCTCTCCGACTCGGAAGTCGGCGTCGCGTCGTTCCTGCTGCACCGGGACTACCGTGATTACTTCAACCGGCACGGCGCTTCGCTCAGCGCGACCGGCTTCGTGGGCAGGAACCTCGAAGCCACGGTCTCGTGGACCGACGAGACGTGGTCCACGCCGGAGGCTCGGGACCCATGGTCCCTGCTGCGCGACAACCAGGATTGGAGGCCAAATCCTGTGCTGGACGCCGGCCGATTCCACCTGGTGCGCTTCGGGGTGCGCTTCGACACGCGCAACAGCGAAT
Source organism: Gemmatimonadaceae bacterium (assembly GCA_035646395.1). Taxonomy (GTDB): domain Bacteria; phylum Gemmatimonadota; class Gemmatimonadetes; order Gemmatimonadales; family Gemmatimonadaceae; genus JABWBJ01. The sequence continues at coordinate 8,458 of DASRPK010000299.1, forward strand.
CCGATCCGTGGTCCGGGTGGTTCGTGACCGGCGACTACGAATACGGTGTGGGTCGCATAACGAGTTACGGTCCAACGTCGCGCGCCATTCGCGACATCAATCCGCGCGGTCGCAATGCCTACGACCGGGTGCTGCTCGACGTCAGGCGCTACAACCGCCTCTCGGCCGACGGACAGTTGAACCTGAGACTCATGGCCGGCGGATGGCTGAGCGGTGACGATTTGCCGTTGCAACGGCGCTTCTCGCTCGGCAGCGTGGGAACACTCCCTGGCTACGACTTCCGTCAAATACGACCCGGGACCGATTTCCTGACCTGTGCGGGGACTCGTGATGACGGAACGCCGGGCGGCAGTCGTTCACCCGACGGGATTCCGGCGCAGTGTGAGCGTTTCGCTCTCGGTCAGGTCGAATATCGCGGGGAAATCGGAACAGCGCTCTTCGGGTTACTCGACCAGGAACGCCGGCGCCGGCGATTCGGGTGGGGACGTCGCGCCGAATGGGTGGCCTTTGCGGATGTCGGCCGCGGATGGCTGGTGGGCCCGCGCGTCGGCGATCTGCAGTACGGCGCGCGCACCTTCCCCGACCTGAACACGTTCCGCGCAGACCTTGGCCTTGGCCTGCGTCTCGATGATCTGGGATTGTACGTCGCGAAGTCGATCACGGACCCGAGAACGCCGATCAACTTCTTCGCGCGACTTCAGCCCAGGTTCTGAAGTTGAAGAGTGCAAAGTTGATAAGCGCAAAGAGGGGGGCGCTGAGGGTGCCAGGCCATCGGGGGGGCCGCACTGCGCTTTGCGCTTTGCGCATTTCAACGCTCTTTGCGCTTTGCGCTCTCCCCTTTTCAACTGCACTCGCCCAGCGACAGCCGAGGCTCGAATTCACGCTCCCCGCGCCAGAGGCGATGGTAAAGGAGGGACCGACCGTCCGCGCCCTCGATGTCGTTTCTGACGCGGAGACAAAAGGGCTGCTGGAGAGCGGCTTTCCCGCGCGCCTGCATTTCCGGATCGAGCTCTGGTCAGCAGGACGAGTGTTCGATGCGATGCGGAGCAGCGTGGAGTGGGACTTGTTCATCTACTACGACGGCCTCGGAAAGAAATACCGCGTCGTTCGTGTCGAGGGGGACGGCGAATCGGTCACGTCCGCCGGGCAGTTCGGCAGCTTCGAAGAAATGATCAAGGAAGTCGAGCGTCCGCTGCGGGTGCCGCTCCGGGCCGCCAAGCAGAAGAACCGGCAATACTATATCGGCGTCCTCGACGTCGAGAGCCTTTCGCTCACCGACCTCGATGAGGTGGAGCGCTGGCTTCGCGGGGAGCTGCAGCCGGCGGTGCGTGGCGATGGTAATCCCGGCACGGCGCTTGGCCGCGGGATCAGGCGGGTGTTTGTGCGGTTGTTAGGCGCGGAGCGTCGCAACCTTCAGGCGAGATCGCGGACGTTTGTTGTTCCTTGAAGCGGAGGGCTGATGGCGGATGACCGATTTCGGACACATCCGAACAGCGATCAGAATTGATCTCGATCAGAATTCAGTGTTCTGATATCCGCCATCTCCCATCCGCCTTCCTTCCTCAAGCGCCCCGTACTCTCGGCCGCCTATGCTCCAACCCTTCCAACTGATGCAACACCCCGGCGCCATAGAACATCCGGATATACTTCGCCTGGATCGGCGTCAGGCGGCGAACCGCCCAGCTGAGATGCACGAAGTGCGGCTCGACCGGGTTCGTCAGCGGATGCATCCCGATCTCCGACGGTAGCCGGTTCCCCTTCCGCGTGTTGCACGGACTGCAGGCCGTCACGACGTTCGTCCACACGTTGGTTCCGCCCCGAGACAACGGAACGAGGTGGTCGCGGGTGAGCGACTCGCGGGGACGGAGTTCAATGACCGAGCGTCCGCAGAACTGGCAGCAGTAGCCGTCACGCGCAAACAGGAACGTGTTCGTCACCTGTCGGCGGAAGCGACGCGGGACGTGAATGAACTTCGTCAGGCGAATGACCGCCGGACGTGGCATCTCCAGGCGCTCGGAACGCACAGGACGCCCCAGGTCGGCTTCGACGATTTCCGCCTTGCCGTCAATGACAAGCCGCAACGCGCGCTTGAGCGGCACCATCGTCAACGGCTCGAACGATGAATTCAGTGCCAGGCACCCGACGACCAACTTGACCTCCGCGAAAACCAGTCGAGAGGCACGGGTTGAAAGTTGTGCGTCCCACAACTCTCGACCCTCGACTCCCAACTGTCTGTTGTGTCCGCTCTCGCAAAGTAAAGGCGTGTCGAAAGCGGGCAAAGGGCTTACCGCCCTAACGCACCCCGGCAGCCACCGGAACAGGCGTCAGCCAGCCATGGCGATCGGGAACTTTTCCCTTCGCGATCGCCATGAACTCCGTCTGTAACGCCCGTGTCACTGGACCGGGTCGTCCTGTCCCCACCGGCACGCGATCGATCGTCCGGATGGGCGTGATCTCCACGGCCGTGCCGCAGAAGAATGCTTCGTCGGCGAGGTATAACATCTCGCGCGGGATCGTCATCTCCCGCACTTCATGCCCCAGGTCGCGGCCGAGCTTGAGCACCGTGTCTCTCGTTATGCCGTGCAGGATGCCGGCGGCGATGGGCGACGTGTAGAGCACGTTGTCCCGCACGATGAACAGGTTTTCTCCGCTTCCCTCGGAGACGTGGCCGAACGAGTCGAGCGTGATCGCTTCGTGGTACCCATCCTGGCGCGCCTCGATCTTCGAGAGCTGCGAGTTCAGGTAGTTGCCGGCCGCCTTGGCCATGGTCGGATACGTATCCGGCGCTGCCCGGCGCCAGCTCGAGACACAGGCATCGGCGCCTTCTTCATACGCCTGGTGGCCGAGGTATGTGTCCCATTTCCAGCAGATGATGAACGTCTCCACCGGCACGCCGATGGGATAGAAGCCCATCTGCTCACCTGTGCGCAGCGCAATCGGGCGGATGTAACAGGCGGTCATGTCGTTGGCAGCGATTGTCTCGACGGTCGCCTGGACGAGGTCGTCGACCGAATACGCCATTGGCATCCGATAGATGCGACAGGAGTCGTGCAGCCGGCGCATGTGATCGCGGAGCCGGAAGACGGCGCCGCCATTCGGCGTGTCGTACGAACGAATTCCCTCGAAGACGCTCGAGCCGTAATGCGCCACATGGGAGATCACGTGGATGTTCGCGTCTTCCCAGTTCACGAGGGCGCCATCGCGCCAGATCTTCGCGGTCTTTCCCGACGCTCGATCCTGTGTACCCGTGGCGCGCTCTTGCATCGCGTTTACTCCCGTTGGCGGTTGTGCCCGATGATCAGGAAACCTACTTCCGGCCACAGGTGAGCAGCCAGCGACCTAAGACACCAAAGTTCCCAATCGTCGCAGGTCAGCGCCCGCCTGACGGAGCGCGGACAGGTCGTGGGAAATGTCCCGGACCAACCTGGCGTCACGAACCAGTTCTTCCCCGGCGACAGTCACGAGTTTTGCGCCACGACCGGACGCCGCAAAGAGCAGCGCCGATTCCGGATCCTGCACCGGTTGCGCGTGCGCCACGTCCAGGGGGAACGCGGCAAGGTCGGCGGACTTCCCGACATCGAGCGAACCGATCTCGTTGCCGAGTCCAAGGGCGGCCGCGCCTCGCAACGTGGCCAGCTCGAGGCCAAGCGAGGCAGGGAATGAATTCCATTTCCGTCCAATGGCGCGCCCGAACAGCAGGGCGAGGCGCGTCTCGTCGAGTATGTCCATCCGGTTGTTGCTGGCCACCGAGTCAGACCCCACGCCAACCCTGACGCCCGCATTGAGGAAGCCGGCGAGATCGGCTACGCCGTGCCCCA
>DASRPK010000300.1:0-60063 GCA_035646395.1 Gemmatimonadaceae bacterium
CCGAGGATCGTGCTCGACGTGGGCACGGCGTTGAAGTCGTCGCTCAGGAAGCCCAGCTGCGGCGCGCGACCGATGCGCCGGGAGTAGAAGAGTCCCGTGCACTGCCCGTCGTTGCAATCCTGGTCGAAGCGGAAGATGCCGGTCCCTTCGAGGAAAAAGGGACGGCGCTCGCCGAAGAACTGCTCGAAAGCCGACAGGTTGAGCACCGATGGATCGGCCTCGACCTGGCCGAAGTCGGGATTGATCGCGGCGTCGAGTGTGAGGTTCGAGGACAACCCGTACTTGACGTCGGCACCGATGGTGCCGCGCTGGGTGCGCTCAAATCCATTACCGCGGCTTACCGACGAATTGGACTGCACCGAATACGGCATGAACTCGAGACGGCGCGGGCTGCTGATGCCGGTGATGCCCTGCACTTCGCCTAACTGCGACGCCAGGCCGGTCTGGGACCGGCGCCACACCGGCCAACTCGACCGCTCGTTGGTACGGCCCACTTCGCGATGCACGGCGACACCGAAGGTGTGCGATTCCTTCTTCGGGTAACGGAGCTGGCTGAGCGGAATTCGAAATTCGGCAATCCACCCCAGCGAATCGATGGTGGTTTTGACGTCCCACACCGCGTCCCAGGAAATGTCTTCGTTCGTGTCGTTGTAGAGATAGAGATCGCGCTTCACGCCGGCCGGGTTGACCATGAACTGGTAGCCGGTGCGGCGATCGTGATACGAATCAATGATGACGCGGATGTAGTCCGACTGCGTACGCTCGTCCCGGCGCGACAGCAACGCCATGATGCTGTCGGGCCGCGAGTCGTATGCGCGCACCAGCACGTACAGGTTGCGCTCATCGTATGCGAAGCGGGCTTCGGTGCGCTGCGCCGGTTCGGCGTCTTCCTGCGGATCGAACTGACGGAACCCGTCGACGGCTGGCGCTTCTTTCCACGTGGCGTCGCTATCAAGCCCGTCGATCAATGGCGATGCAGACGCGCGGATCGCGGTGGCGACGGTGGTCGCGGCAGGGCGTGTCGCACCCGGCGGCGTGCCCTCACGCCTAACTAGTTGTTGGGCGCCTGCAGGGGCCGCGATCAAACAGGAGACGACGAGTATTCCAATCTTGCGTTGCATTGCAAACCCGGATGGCGGATGTGGGATGTGGGATGTGAGACATTGCGACTCACAGCCGAGTCACGAGTCACAGATTCACATGGACCCGGAACTCGGCATCGTCGCGAGGCGGAGTGTATCGCTGTCACCGGCGACCCCGCGCCCCACGCGACGTGAATAGGACAGCGGCGACCCATGAAGGGTTGAACGGCCGTGATAAAGCGTCCTTGTTGACGCCTGACGACACCCGTAACTTGCCCGCGCCAACGCGCAGGCACGCAAGCAATTGGCAGGACGTGATCTATGACGCCAGCTCAGCATAAATCCGACCGCCCGATCGCGGCGCTCCTCGTCCCTGACATCCTCGCCCTGCTCGACGAAGCACCGGGCGACCTGGCGGCCGAGACCGAGGAGATGCACGCCGCCGATCTGGCCAATGTCGTCGAGGCGCTGCCGCCGGCGCGGGTCGGCGATTTCCTGCGCGCGCTTCCGGCGAGCCGTGCCGCGCAAGTCATCGAGTATCTCGATGAAGAGCTGCGCGCGGAATTCCTCGAGCACGTCTCCACGGAGCAGGCCGCCGAGATCATCTCGGAGATGACGCCGGACGATCGAGCGGACGTGCTGGAGACGCTCGAGGAAAAGACCGCCGACGAAATCCTTTCCGACCTTCCGGACGAGGCTCGGGAGGAAACCCAGAAGCTGATGCAGTACGAGCCGGACACGGCCGGCGGCATCATGACCACGGGATTCGTGGCGGTGAAGCAGGTTGAAAGCGTCGAACAGGCCCTGATGGAGGTTCGGCTCGCGGCACGTTCCGGGCGCCGCGAGTCGATGCATGCGCTCTATGTGATTGACGACGACGACCGCCTGGTCGGGGTGATGTCGCTGCGCGAGCTCGTCGCGGCGCCAGACGGGGCGAGCGTGGCAGACGTCATGCACACCGAGATCGTCTCGGTGCAGGCCTCCGCGGATCGTGAAGAAGTGGCGCGCGTGACCTCCGAATACGACCTGGTGGCGATCCCGGTCCTGGATGGCTTTGGTCGCCTGGTGGGCGTGATCACGGTCGACGACGTCATCGATGCGATGGTCGAGGAGCAGACGGAAGACGTGCAGCGGTTAGGCGCTGTGCAGCCGCTGGAGGATCCGTATTTCGTCGCCAGCTTCTGGGATCTCGTGCGGCGGCGGGTCGTCTGGCTCGTGGTCCTGTTCATCGGCGGAATCTTTACGAGCACCGCCATGACGTCGTACCAATCCACGATCGCGGCGGCGACATTTCTGGCCGCCTTCCTACCGTTGATCATCAGCTCGGGGGGCAACTCCGGGTCGCAATCGGCTACGCTGATCATCCGTGGCCTGGCGGTGGGCGACGTCGAGATCTCCGATGTCCTCCGTGTCCTGCTGCGCGAAATCGGTCAGGGTGTGGCGTTAGGTGCGTGCCTCGGGGGCATTGGATTCCTGCTCATCGTCGTGGCGACGGATCACGGCGCGCTGTTCGGCGCGGCGGTCGCGCTGTCCCTCGTGCTGGTCGTCCTCATGGGGACTGTGGTCGGCTCGATGCTGCCGCTGCTGCTGCGCAGGCTGGGATTCGATCCAGCGGTTGCGTCTTCACCGTTCGTCGCCTCGATCGTCGACGTCACGGGCATCGTGGTGTACTTCACGGTCGCGCGCCGGCTGCTCGGGATCGCGTGAGTCAACACCCCCGCGCCGCCGCAACTCTTTCGCTAGTCGGTGCTGCGTTCGGGTTTTCAACCATCGCGATTTTCACCACGCTGCTCGCCAATGCGGGGACGCCGTTACTGACCGCGATGCTTGGACGGTACATCGTGGCCAGCATCGTCCTGATCCCCGCGGCTGGTGGCCTGGCGGCGATGCGGCTGTCGCGCGTACGGACGGCGCAGCTGGCCGGCATCGGAGGACTGGGCCAGGCGATGATTGCGTTCCTCAGCCTGTCGGCACTGGAGTACATCCCGGCGGCGATGCTGGTGTTCCTGTTTTACACGTTCCCGGCATGGGTGGCGTTGCGGGCCGCGATTCTCCGGACGGAACGACTGACGGGCACGAGACTGCTCTCGCTATTGCTCTCGTTCGCGGGCGTTGCCGTCATGGTCGGCTGGCCCGGGGCGGAGGCGGTTCACCCGTTAGGCGCAGGGTTGGCACTCTCGGCCGCTGTGGTCTACGCGCTATTCATCCCGCTCATCGACCGCCTTCGTACCGGAGTCAGTGCGGTGGTAGCGACTGCCTGGGTTGCTCTAGGCGCCACGCTGATCTTCCTGGTCGCGGCGGTCGTCACCGGTGAGTTGATGTTGCCTTCAGGGACGCTTCCGTGGCTGTACATCGTCGGACTGGGCACGGTCAGCACCGCCCTGGCATTCACGCTGTTCCTTCGCGGGCTGCAGGTCCTCGGCCCGGTCTCGGCCGCCATTGTCACGACTGCAGAGCCGTTCTTCGTCGCCATACTCGCCGCGCTGGTACTCGGGCAGCCGATTCAGCTTCAGACGATCGTTGGTGGGACACTCATCGCGATCGCGGTTCTCGTCTTGCAGCGCCGCGCTGCGTAGCTCAACTCCGATTTGTTGCAGAGTCCCGCAAAACATTGACGCAGAGGCGCGCCGAGGAATCACAGAGGCGCACCGAGGTAACCCTCAGTTCACAAACTGAAAACCAACAGGAAACTTCGGGAACTGTTATTTGTGTGTTCCTCCGTGCGCCTCTGTGTTCCAGGCTTCTCACGAAGCCCTAACGAGCAACCGCAGCCGGTCGGAGCGCAACGTCCGGCTCAGAGTCGACTTCTTCGGCTGGCTCAAGGGACGATGGCGGTGCCATGATGCCCGCTTCCAGCCACGTGTGCTCGCCGCGAAGGACTTCCTGGGCGAGTCGGTAGTGGGCGACGTCGTTCCTGCCGTCGAGCGAAGCGAACAAGCGACGAATCCGGAGACGAGCCTCACGACAGAAGACGTCCGCCAGGCGTTCCGCTTCGACCTGACCACGCTGCGCCAGCATCCGCGCGCGGACGCAGGATGCGGCGATCGCGTACAGTTCCGCGCCTATATCCACGGCACGGAACAGGATCATCTGCCGACGCTCGAGCTTCGGTCCATGCCGCACCATCGCGTGGAAGAGCGCACGACCCAGTTTGTTGGTCGCCCGATCGGCAAACCGCAGGTGACGGCCCAGCTTCCCGAACTCGGCGTACACCGCCGGCCGCAGCGCGCCTAACCAGCGCGACGGGTACCAGGTCGCGTAGAACGGCGCCGACTTCCGGAGCCCCGCCAGCCGCTCCTTCATCGTGCTGTCAGGGTTCACGATCGGAAACGCCAGCGCAAAATGATGATCGACCGCCTCGCGCGCGATGAAGAGCCGCATGATCTCCGAGGTCCCCTCGAAGATCAGGTTGATCCGGAAGTCGCGCATGGCGCGCTCGACCCCAATCGGCGCCTCGCCGCGCGCTCGGAGGGAATCCGCCGTTTCGTACCCGCGGCCGCCGCGGATCTGCAGCGTGTCGTCGACGATGCGCCAACCCATCTCCGTGTTCCACATCTTCGCGATCGCTGCCTCGAGGCGGATGTCGTACCCGCCCTGCTCATACAACGCCGTCGACAGCTCAGCGACCGCTTCCATCGCAAACGTGTCCGCTGCCATGCGACCAAGCTTGTTCGCGACGGCGTCGTGCTTCCCGATCGGCTGTCCCCACTGGACACGCGTCGACGCCCATTCGCGGGCGATACGCAGCATTGCCTTGGAACCACCGACTGCGCTGGCCGGCAGCGTCAGGCGGCCGGTGTTGAGCGTGATGAGGGCAAGCTTCAGTCCCTTCCCCTCTCCCCAGAGGATGTTCTCGCGCGACACGCGCACGTTCCGGAAGCGGATCAGGCCATTCTCCATCGCCCGCAAACCCATGAACCGGCACCGATGCACGACCTCGACGCCGGGCGCCGTCCCTTCCACGATGAAGGCGGTGATTTGCTTGCGGGTCTTCCCGTTAGGCAGTTCCTGGTCCGCCGTGCGCGCCATGACCACGAACAGGTCGGCGCGCGTCCCGTTCGTGCACCAGAGCTTCTCGCCGTTCAGGATGAAGTGGCTGCCGTCCTCCGAGGGCGTCGCCGTCGTCGACATGTTCGCCGGATCCGAGCCGGCGTCCACTTCTGTCAATGCGAACGCGCTGATCGCGCCCTTTGCGATGCGCGGGAAGAACTTTCGCTTCTGTTCCTCGGTGCCGAACAACTTGAGCGGCTGGGGAACGCCGATTGATTGGCTCGCCGACAACAACGCAGTCAGGCTGCCATCCTGCGACGTGACCAGCTCGATGGCCCGGATGTATGACATCTGCGACAGGCCCAGTCCGCCGTACTCGCGGGGAATCTTGATCCCGAATGCACCGATGTCGCGCAGCGCCTGCACCACCGACTCCGGGATCTCTCCTTCGCGGTCAATTTCATCCGAATCGACCTGCTCCAGCACCGCGCGCAGCTTCGCGAGGAAATCCGCAGCGCGCGCCGCTTCATCCGGATCGTTCTGCTCCGGGTGGGGATGAATCAGGTCGAGCCGGAACCGACCGAGGAAAAGCTCCCGTACGAAACTGGGATGCTCCCATTCAGTCTCGCGCGCCGACTCGGCAGTGTCCCGAGCTTCGCGTTCCGAGGCGAGTGCTTGCGAGCGTGACATAAGTGGCGGCCAGGACGTTTGAGGCGGGGACATTGGACTGCACAGTCCGGGCCACAGGGAAGTTACCTCAGCAATGCGGATTGGTGCCCCGATCCGGGCCGACGCTTTCTGTCACGTTGCAGCACAACCAGGCTCCCGGCGATTCCGACGACGGCAAATCCGAACCACTGAATGGCATAAGATCGATGCGACCCTTCGTCGAGACGCGGCGGTTGGACCCTCACCGGCGTTCCCCGGTCCACGGCCGTGAATTCGCCCGAATCCTTCTGCTGAATGAGGACGACGGCTGCCAATGGATACGGCAGCCGGGCAGATATCGAGTCCCGGTCGAGTCGCCGAACGGCCCGTTCCACGCTTGGTGTCGAGACTGCCCCTGACGCGATCGAGAAGTCCTCTACGAAACCATCGATGATTCCGGCGGAATCTTCTCGAAAGACATTGAGGTCGACGGTCATGCCGTCAGGCGTATATGCCCACCCTCGATTGACCAGGAAGGCAGTATCGGTTCCCGTTCGTCGCAACGGCGTGATGATGTGCACGCCCGGAGCGCCGTTCCGCGTGCGGGTCGTGACTACGAATTCGTTTGCGAAATCGTACGTGCCCGTTGTGGTCACCCGACGGAACCGCACCGTGGAATTCCGTGGCAGGTGCTCCAGCGGCACGGGTGCTTCAGCGAGCCGGGCCAGCACCTGGGCGTTTTGTGCGCGCCGCGCGCGCAAGCGTTCCAGTTGCCAGAACCCGAGCCGTATGCAGCCTAACGATACCGCGAGGGAGAACAGCGTGAAGAAAACGATCCGGGTGCGCACTCCCTAGAATAGCGAAAGCTGTTCGCCGAGTTGCGACGGATCGACGACGGGGAGTCCGAGGCGGGCCTGGAGGTCGCGAGCGGATGCCGGGCTGTGACCGGCAAAGTGGTTATTGAAGTAGCCGTACACGGCGACTTTGGACGCGATCGCGGGCAGGATCTGGGCCCACGCCTCGATTTCACGGGAGCGGTCGACCTGAACACGTGAATAATCGACGATGTCCCGGTCCGGTCCCATCCACCGGATGTAGGTGAAATCGGCCGTTGGACGCTCCGCCAGAGAGAGCATTGTCTTTCTCGGAATCCAGCGGGCGTCGGTGAGCGCGAGCGCCACGTTATGCTCGGCCAGCAGTGCGATCACGCCATCGTGGATCCATCCCCGTTGCCGGAACTCGATGGCGACTTTCAGGTCACGCGGCAGCGAGGGAAGGAACGTCGCCAGTGCCGGCAGTTCGTTCGGTGCAAAATCGGGGCTGAGCTGCACCAGGATTGGTCCCAGCTTCGGCCCGAGTTCGCGCGCCCGGTCGCAAAACTGTTCGAGCGCCGGCGCGACGTTCCGGAGTCGGTTCTCGTGACTGATTTCCTGCGGGAGCTTGAGCGCGAACTGGAAGTCGTCAGGCACACGTTCGGCCCAGTCGCGGATCGTGCGCGGGGCGGGAATCGCGTAGAACGTCGAATCAACTTCGACCGTGTCGAACGCGCGCGCGTAGACGCGCAGGAAATCGACCGGTCGCGTGCCCTCTGGATAGAAGGGCCCGATCCAGGCGTCGTAGTTCCACCCCTGGCACCCGATGCGAACTCTCGGGGTCGTCTTTTTCGATTCGCGTGTCACGGCGGAGCGGGACGTCGGTCTGCGATCTGGCACACGCGGATTTACACGCGACGCGACCAATTGGACAGGCCCTTCAGGCTAACTCCCTGTCCTGCCTGAATTTGCGAAATTCTTTGACTCCTGGCTATCGTAGTGATATCATATTGATACCTTCCCACTAACGGAGTCATCAAGAAATGCTGCGCGAGAAGGAGTTGAAGGCCACGAGCGGGATGTTCGCCCTCATGACCGGGCTGGCGGTGCTTGCCCTCGCAGTCCTCGGGTTCGTCCGCGGAGGCCAAAGCGAGAGTCCAGCGATCATCATCGCGTCGTCCGTCGTGATGCTCGTCGCGATCATCATGATGGCCGGACTGTTCACGGTGAACCCTAACGATGCCAAGGTCCTGACGCTGTTCGGGCGCTACATCGGGACGGTGCGCGAAGCCGGCCTCTGGTTCGCCAATCCGTTCTACGCGAAGAAGCGGATTTCGCTTCGCGTGCGGAATTTCGAGACCACGAAGCTCAAGGTGAACGACAATCACTCGAACCCGATCGAGATCGCTGCGGTCGTGGTCTGGCGAGTCGTCGACTCGGCAGAAGCCTTGTTCGAAGTCGACGACTATCAGCACTTCGTGCAGACGCAGAGCGAGTCCGCGGTTCGCGCGCTTGCCCAGTCGTATCCGTACGACGCGCACCTGGTCGAGGAGATCGCACTCAGCACGCACCCGGCCGAAGTGGCCAAGGGGCTGCAGACGGCGATTCAGGAGCGTCTGGAGAAGGCCGGCGTGAACGTGATCGAGGCGCGGATCAGTCACCTGGCGTATGCGCCGGAGATTGCGTCGGCGATGCTGCGCCGCCAGCAGGCGAGCGCCATCATCGCGGCGCGCAGGAAGATCGTGGAAGGCGCCGTGGGCATGGTGGAGAACGCGCTCGAACTGATCTCGCAGAAGTCGATCGTCACGCTCGATGATGAGCGGAAGGCGGCGATGGTGAGCAACCTTCTGGTGGTGCTCTGCTCCGACCGTGACGCGCAGCCGATCGTGAACACGGGGACGATCTACCAGTGACGGTATTAGTAGCGACCGGCGACCGGCGAATAGCGACCAGGTCCATCGTCGGTGGGCGGGGAGGTCGTGATGGCCGAGCGTAAATCGTTTCTGCTTCGCATCGATCCGCTGGTGCTGGAGAAGATCCAGCGGTGGGCGAACGACGATCTGCGCAGCCTCAACGGGCAGATCGAGTTCCTCCTGCGTCGCGCGTTGCGTGAAACGGGGCGGGAGGTCGTGCGCGACCGGGAGGGCAGCCCGGCGGATGATTCCAGCAGTTCGTCCAGCAGTCCCTAACGAGAGACTTCGATGATCATAGCTCCAGGACTACCGCCCGTTCAGGAAACCAGGCACTCGCGGGAATTGAGCCGGAAAATTGACCAGGTGGTACGTGATTACCAGCGCGATCACCCGGACGCGTCTTTAACCGATGTGCGCATCGCGTTGATGCAGATGACGCCGGGCAGCGATTCGCCGGATGTTGTACGGCGCAGGCGCGTTCTTGGTGTCGTCATGGGGGCACTCGTCGCTGGTGCCTTCGGCGTCATGGCGACGACGGGTGGCGGGCGCTTTGAGGGAAACACGACAACCTGGCAAATCATCGGTGTCGCGGCGGCGGTCCTTGGAGTGGCGATAGCGGCTATTCGGATTGTTCGGCGTGGGTGACGATGGGGTCGAGTATCGAGGCTCCACCCTATTCGGCAGATGAAGCGACGAGTACGCGCGACGCCAGCGCCGCACCCACCTGTTGCGTCGTCGATCCAACCTGGATCGTAAGCGGACCGTCGAAAGGAGCCCGGTCGGTCAACCTGACCTCGACACCGGGACGCAGGCCTAACGAATCCAGGTAGCGAAGCATGCCGGGATCCTCGTCACCCACCCGGACGACTCGCTTCCGCGAGCCGACTTCGGCGTCGGCGAGCGATTCGTGCGGCGTTTCATCGATCGTTCCTTCGCGCGTGGGGATTGGTGCGCCGTGCGGGTCCGTCAGCGGCTCCCCGATCGCCGATGCCATGCGATCGATCAACGTGTCGCTGGCCGAATGCTCGAGCCGCTCCGCCTCCTCGTGCACCGAATCCCAGCCGTAGCCTAACGCCTGCACCAGATAGGCCTCGATGACGCGATGGCGACGGAGCGTCCGGAGCGCTGCACGGCGACCCGCCGCGGTAAGTCGTACGCCACGATAGCGCTCGTACGCGACGAGCCCCTGGTCGGCGAGGCGCTGGACCATGCCACTCACCGATGCCGGCGCGATGGAAAGGCGCTGGGCGATGTCGTTCGTGGCCGCCGCGTGGCCGTCACGCTCGAACGCGTAAATCGCCTTGAGGTAGTCCTCGACTGGAGCGGTGAGTGGCTCGGGCCGAGGCGCCGGCCTGGTCGCCTTCTTTTTTCGAACCGTCACGTCGCCGCCGCCTTGGCTGGTGCGCGAACGAGAAGTACAGGAACCATCGACTTATGGCGGACCGCATTGGCGACGCTGCCGTGAATCACGTCGCCAATCAACTTGTGGCCGTGGGTCGCCATCGCGATGAGGTCGCAGTGCTCGCGATCCGCCGCCGCGGTCACTTCCGAAGCCGGGTCGCCCGTACCGAGTATCGCTTCCGTGGGGATGCCGTCCGCGACAAATCCCGCGGCGACGCGATCGAGGTACTCACGATCCTCGCGCATCTCTTCCGATTCACGAAGGTCGAGATGCTTGATGTTCCGCGCGGCCCAGCCGTCCGCGACGTGGATGAGCAGGATCGACGAGCCGCACAGCTTCGCGAGGCCGCGCACATGATCGACGATATGCTGATCGGTCGCCGAGTTTTCGAGACAGACGAGGATCCGCTTGTACATCAGGAGAGCCACCCCCGAATGGTCTGCCATAACAGCCAGATGTTGAGCGTCGCGATCACACTCGCCACGGCATAAGCCAGCACCTTCAGCCAGAGCGGATTGACGAACGGTCCCATCTTCCGCTTGTCCGACGTGAACATCACCAGCGGGAAGACGGCGAACGAAAGTTGCATGCTGAGGATCACCTGGCTCAGGACCAGCAGCTTCGCCGTTCCGCTTTCTCCGTACAAGATGGCCGTGAAGGCGGCCGGCACAATGGCAATAGCGCGCGTAATCAGCCGGCGCAGCCACGGCCGGATGCGGAGGTTGAGGAATCCCTCCATGACAATCTGCCCCGCCAGCGTCCCCGTCAGGGTCGAGCTTTGTCCGGAGGCCAGCAAGGCGAGTGCAAAAACGATGCTGGCGAACCCCACACCAAGGAGCGGCGACAGCAGATGATACGCGTCCTGGATCTCCGCGACCTGCGTATTACCGGTGCGATAGAAGGTCGCCGCGGCAACGATCAGGATCGACGCATTGATGAACAACGCAAACGAAAGTGCGATGGTCGAATCGATGAATGCATAGCGAACCGCCTCACGCTTCCCGTCGTAGGTTTCCTCGTACATTCTCGTCTGCACGATGGACGAGTGCAGGTAGAGGTTGTGCGGCATAACGGTGGCGCCGAGAATGCCCATGGCGATGTAGAGCATGGCCGGGTTCCGGATGATTTCGGCGCTGGGTACGAAGCCACGGAGGACACCAGCCAGCTCGGGTCGGGAAATGATGATCTCCAACAGGAAGCAGAGACCAACCGTCGCGACGAGTGTAATGATCAACGCCTCGAGCCAACGGAAACCCTTGTTCTGCAGGTAGAGGACGAGCAGCACGTCGAGCGCGGTGATCGTCACGCCCCACGCAAGCGGGATTCCGAACAGGAGATTGAGCGCGATCGCCGTGCCGATGACTTCAGCCAGATCGCAGGCCGCGATGGCAATTTCACAGAGGACCCAGAGTCCGAATGCGACAGGCTTCGAATAGTGGTCGCGACAGGCCTGGGCGAGATCACGTCCGGTGACGATGCCTAACTTGGACGCGAGTCCTTGTAACAGCACCGCCATCAGGTTCGAAAGCAGGATGACGGCGAGCAATGTGTAGCCGAACTGGGAACCACCGGCGAGATCGGTGGCCCAGTTCCCAGGATCCATGTAGCCGACGGCGACAAGGTATCCCGGTCCAGCGAACGCCAGAATCTTCCGGAACCAATGGGCATGCGCCACCGGAATGGTCCGATAAACCTCGGCGAGGCTTGGAGTTACGCGAGTGCGGCGCCAGCCGGATTCGGCGGGATCGGGAGTTGGGGCTTCGGGTTCTTTGCCTGCGGGAAGGGTCATTCTTCGTGGCGATTAGCGAGCGGCGAGCAGCACGCGGCGGCGATTAGCGATAAGCGATAGCGATAAGCGAACAGCATACGACCAGCCGCGGTCGAGAGTTTTATCGCGAGAAATTTGATTTTAGGCCGTCCTAACTTACTGCCGACAATAGACGACCGGCAAGGTGGTGCGTTTCAGCCGGCCCCGAGGGCGCGGATTCGCGTGGCCAGTTGGCGGAGCATGCGCTCGGTCATTCCCCATACCACGCGTTCGCCGACGAGGTAGCTCGTCACCGTCCACGATGCCCCGCGAACCTGCACGGTGCTTTCATCGAGTCGCGTCGGGTCCTCGAATGTGCTCCAGGGGACCCAGAACGCATCGGCGAGTTCGTCGCTGAGTTGCAGAGGGGTGTCGCCAGCGACAACAGCCACGAAGGGCGTGACGATGATCGGTGGTAGCACCGGTGTTCGGGGCCGGAGCTCGTCGAGCATGCCTAACACGACTCCGTCGGTCGCGAGATCGAGTCCGGTTTCCTCGAATGTCTCCCGGATCGCAGTGTCCTGTAGCGTCGCGTCTTCGGGATCGCGCCGGCCACCGGGAAGGGCAATCTGGCCGGACCATGGGTCGCCTTCGCGGACGGAGCGCTGGATGAGGAGGAGTTCGAGTGACGGGGCGTCGTGACTCGTGACTCGTGACTCGTGACTCGGCGGCACTTCCTGTGGCCTGTAGCCAGTGGCTTGTGGCCTTGTGCGTAATACGACCGCTACGGCAGCGCGGGCAGGATCGCCTTCATCCGTCTCGGGGCGGCCCGGATTGGCGCGGAGATCGGCCGCGAGGAGAGGGAGAAGAGGGTGAGAATCCAGGACGGACACTGAACGCTACGTGCTGATGACTGATTGCTGATGCGAGGATGCCGCGTGCTCGGGCTGGAACTAAAAGTTGAAGTGGAAGGCAGAGGCTCCAGCACCAGTACGTAGCAGCAGCCGCAGCAATCAGCAATCAGCACGCAGCCGGATGTTCAGGCGTCGACGTCTCCACCAGCCGCGATCCATGCCCGGAATCCGCCGGCCATCGTGGCGACATCGGTGAAGCCCATCTCCTGTAGCGTATCGGCGACGAGGGCCGATCGGTTCCCGCTGGCGCAATAGATGATGACCTTCCGGTCGCGCGTCGCCACGCGTTCGATGTTCTGCTCCAGGATCCCGCGCGGGATGATGACGGCGCCGGCGACCGTGCCGAGGGCTGCCTCGTTAGGCTCGCGGCAATCGACGATGACCGTGCCGGGGTGCTCGGTCAGGATTTGAATCGTTTCGGACGCCGTGACTTCCTTGACGCGCGTCTTGGCTTCGCGAACGAGATCGTGGTAGGTCTTGTTCATCGGATGGGCGAAGGCCGATATCGGATGGGAGAAATGTTCTACCCACAAAGGTCGGTGTCTGTCTTGCCGTGCGCCATCACCCATCGCCCATCCGGAGGAAACCTCGCAGGCCCGTCACCGGTAGCGGGGAAGCGCGTCATAGCTACCTTTGCCGCCCATGTCACTCACGACGCGTGTCCTGTTTGCGCTGGTCGCCGGCCTCGGACTTGGTCTCGTTGTTTCGTCGACCGGGAATCCGACGCTGGTCACGATGACCCGATGGATCGAACCACTGGGCACGTTGTTCATCAATGGCATCCGGATGACTGTCATCCCGCTGGTCGTGGGCAGTCTCGTCGCGGGCATTGCGTCGGCGCCGAATCCGTCGGCGTTGGGCAAGATCGGGGTTCGCGCGCTGGCGATTTTCATCGTCACGCTGTTCGCCGGTGCGATTGCCGCGGCACTCATTGCCCCGCCGGTCTTCGCGTTGTTTGCGATCGATCCCGCGGCCCAGGCAGCATTGCAGGCGAGTGCAGCCGAGTCGGCGACGGCGACCGCGGAGAGCGTGCGACGAATACCGGGGTTTGGACAGTGGCTGATCGATCTCGTCCCGACCAATCCCGTAAAGGCTGCCGCGGACGGAGCGATGTTGCCGCTCATTGTGTTCACGTTGGCGTTCGGACTCGCCGTGGCAGGATTGAAGGGAGACATCAAGACAGTCGTCGTGCGCGTCTTCGAGGCTATTCGCGATGCCGCCATGACGCTCGTGCGCTGGATCCTGTGGACGGCACCGATCGGGGTGTTTGCGCTGGCGCTGGCACTCGTGGCGCGACTTGGTGCGTCAGCGATTGGCGCGCTCGCGGGTTATGTCGGGCTCGTCGTCGCAGTGTCGGTCATCTTCGCCGTACTCGTGTTGTACCCGATGGCCGCGATTATCGGGAAGGTGCCAATCCTCGAATTCGCGAGGGCCGCACTGCCGGCCCAGGCCGTCGCGTTCAGCTCGCGGTCGTCGCTGGCGGCGCTGCCGGCGATGATCGAAAGTGCCCGCGATCGCCTGCGCCTGCCCGAGGAGATTACGGGCTTTTTCCTGCCGCTTGCCGCGTCCGTGTACCGGATCGGCGCCGCGATCGGGCAGACGGTGGGCGTCCTCTTCGTGGCCCAGCTGTACGGCGTCTCGTTAGGTCCGGCGGCGCTGGCGAGCGTGGTGCTCACGGCCGTGGCCACGAGCTTCAGTGTACCCGGAATCCCGGGCGGTTCGATCGTGATCATGGCACCGGTGCTGATGGCGGCCGGCCTGCCGGTGGAAGGGATCGGCATTTTGTTAGGCGCGGATACGATTCCTGACATGTTCCGGACGACGGCGAATGTCACGGGGCATATGGCGGTCGCGACGGCGGTGGCGGGTAGACGGGTAGACGGGTAGACGGGTAGACGGGTAAGACCTAACGAAAAGGGCCGCGAGGTTGCTCCCCGCGGCCCGTTTACCCGTCTACCCGCTTACCCGATGCTCACACTCCGGGCGCGACCACGCAGTTGTCCTTGAACATCCACTTCGCGTCTCGCGGGCTGTCGAGCAGCTTGAACCACTGCGTCAGCCAGTTCTTGGCATCATTGCGATACCGCGCGTCCAGGCCGGGCGTCTCGTCATACAGCTTGAGGATGGCGTCCTTGTTGTCCCGGTACGTACCGAGGAACGCCGCCAGCTCCTGCGGTTCCTTGCAGGGACCACGATAGAGACGGTCCTTGACGCTGCGGATGCCAAGTCGCGAATCCGGGATCGAGTACTTCGTGCTGACCAGGCCCGTGAAATCCATGTCGTAGAGCACCGGCAGATAGTTGCCGTTCTGCTGCCTGACGAGGCGCACGTTATGCAATGCCGCCAGCGACCAGTCCACGTGTCCGATGAACGCGGCGAAGATCGACAGCTCGAGGATCTGGTTCGGGTCCACGTCGTCGAAGAGAGCGCGACGGACTTCAACGATCTCACCTTCCATCCGCTTCGCGACGTCATCTTCGTGCTCGACAAAGACACCGTTCCTGGTCTCGATCACATTACCGGTCGCCGAATCGACGTAGGTGACCTTGGCCAGGCGGGCGCGGTAGCTGCGCGGCGTGATCAGGTTGTGAACCTTGTACGCGAGGTACTCGCGGATCATGTACTCCTCGTACTGGGCATTCGGCTGGCAGTGCGTGACCAGCTTCAGCTTGTCCTGACCGTCGAACACCGTCTCCTTGACTTCGCTCTTCTTGAAGTCCAGGCGCAGCGGCACGAATGAGCAGTTCCGGTTGGCGAGACGATAATGACCGCGCGTGCGCAGCTGGACCGGGATCTTCAGGTCACCGCCCTTCCCGTCAGACATCTGCACTTCGCCCCAGTACTCTTTCGTGCTGAGCGTATCGCGGTCTTTGGAGATCACCTTGAAGTTGCCGACGAGCTTGAACTCGACTGGCGTATCAGCCGTAAAGAGAGCGCGCGCTTCGGCGTCCTTCTTCCATTCGGCGATCTTCTCGGGAGTCGGCGGCTCCTTCGGACCTTTGTCTTCTTTCTGCCCGAATGCCGTCGCCGGTACGGCGAGGAGGCTGCCCAGCGCCAGGGCGAGCAGCGAACGTCGGCGCGTTGTTTTCAGGCCCATCTTTCCACCTCCACGTTGGCGACGAATGGCGCCGCCTCATTAGTGAGCGTTTTCGAGATCTCTTCCAGGTTGTGTCCCTTCTTTGGACGCACGGCGTACACGATACGTGCTTCTCCGTCCGTCCGCTCAATACGAACCATTTTCCACCGCTTGAGGCTGGCTTGCAGTACCGCTTCCACCGCCGGCTGCGCCTGATCCGGATCCCCCACGTGCACGGTGATCCGGCCTTCGAAGCGAGGTCCTTCTTCTTCGGCCGCTTCGGTCGTGAGACCGAACTTCTGCTTCTGCTTGTCGAGGCGCGCCTGCAGGGCGTCGAGTTGGGCGGGCGCCATCGAGTCGAGGATCTCGCGATCGAGACGCGCCACGAACTGGCTCGTTCGGTTGGCGATAGCCACCGCCTTCTCGTAATGCTTCTGCGCCCGTTCACCCTCGAGCGAGGGCGGCGTACGAGCGAAGTCAGAATACCAGAGGATGAGCACCACAGTCACGAACAACACGGACAGCACCGCAGCAGCTTCCAGTTGAACGCCACTGGCCAGGCCAAGGGCCATGACGGCGAAGACGAATACCGCGTCGCGGCTGTCCTCGAGGGCGACGCGGAACCGCACCGCAGCCACGATGCCGGCGAGGCTGAACGCCAGTGCTGCATTGCTCCGAACAAGTGTCGCGACGATTGCAACCACCACCGGCAGAAGAATCAGCGTGTGCACGATCGTCTGGTTATATCCCTTCTTCTGCCGCGTGAACATGTACGTCCACGACACGGGCACACACATCACGATCGCTGCGCCTGACGCGATAACGCCCATCAACACGACGGCCAGCGGTGGCAACGCGTCGACCACCGGATCCGGCGTCATGAACCCCGTCGGAGGCGCGTTGCTCAAACCGACCAGCGGCTGCGTGGCGGAGTACAGCAGATCCTTGAATGACGTGGGAAGGTATTTCCACGCCACGATTCCCACGATAGCAACGACTACGTAGTAGACGACCAGCCTGATGATGATGTTCGAGCCGAGGATTCCGAACGCGTTGTCGTCAGGTCCGTGAATCGCCGTGTGGTTCGTTGAGCCCGTTGCCATGAATGTCCGTCGGGGGAGCTACTCAGGGACGCTACGACGATAATGCTTCCGGTCGCCTTTTGCGAGACAAGGCAGACCCTGATGGGCGCCTCCCGGCGGGCCTGACCGGTCCAGATTTCGAATCCTGCGGCGACGAATTGCTGCCGGCCGCGTTGTGGGGATGACGGTCCGAAATGAGAGGCTCTTCACGTTGGCGCCATGCGCGCCGCCTGGGCCCAGCTTCTTCTCGCCGACGACCCGACGTCTCTGCTCCAAAACGCGGCCACTGCCCTGGGGTTTACGGAGTGCGCACGGCTAGACCGCCCAACAATGACCGGCATTGGAGTGCCGGAGGACTTCGAGGACGGAGTCGTGGCGCGGGGACCGGGAACGGCACGCTTCCTGGGGCTCGTCGCACATGGACACGCCCCTATCCGAGAGCAGGCGGCCCGTCTCTCTGACCGTCTCTCGCGCAGGGCGCCCCACCTCCTCTGGCTGCTGGCTCTGGTCGAGCCGGCCGGCAAGGACTTGCTCGTCGCGGCGTGGCAGGCGTCATCGACCCGGAACCGGATCGCGGCGCTGTTCGTGAAGGCCTCGGAGGTATTGCCGAGTGACGCCGACGCGCTGGACGCCGTGAAGGCGTCGCTGAGCAACGCCTCTGACCTCGAGGCGCATGCGCAGTGGGTGGAAATCCTTGGCCGCGAGACCATCACGCGCCGGTTCTTCCAGGCGTTACAGGCGCTCGTGCGCCAGCTGGCCGACGGCGCCAGCGGGAACTATGACGCCGGTGTTCGCCATGAAATCGCACTCCTCTACGTGTCGCGGCTGCTCTTCCTGGCGTTTCTCGAAGAGCGCGGCTGGCTCGATGGCGAGCGGCGGTTCCTGGCGCGGGCGTTCGATGACTGCATGGCGCAGCGCGGGTCTTTCCAACGAACCGTTCTTGCTC
Source organism: Gemmatimonadaceae bacterium (assembly GCA_035646395.1). GTDB lineage: Bacteria > Gemmatimonadota > Gemmatimonadetes > Gemmatimonadales > Gemmatimonadaceae > JABWBJ01. The sequence goes on from DASRPK010000300.1 coordinate 17,613, forward strand.
CCCTTTTCTTCGGGACACTGAATACTCCGACGACCCGGCGATCCCCTCGCGCTCGGGACCTGGGCAGGATTCCGTTCCTCAACGGCGGCCTGTTCACGCGGACGCCGGCCGAAAAGCGGGCCCGGGACCTCGTTATGCGCGACGAGGATTTCGGCGATCTCCTCGACCAGTTGCTCGTGCGCTATCGCTTTACGCCACGCGAGGAAACAGCGGCATGGCACGAATCGGCCATCGACCCGGAGATCCTCGGCCGTGCGTTCGAGTCCCTGATGGCGGCATCGGAGCGCCGCGTGACCGGCACGTTCTACACGCCCCTCACCCTCGTGACACGGGTGGCCGACGCGGCATTGGAAGAAGTGCTCATCACGCGCGGTGCTCCGCCGGGGATCATCGAACGGCTCGGACACGACGGGTTGGATGAGAAGCGGGCCTCCGTACTCCGACGAGCGCTGGATGATTTGCGCGTCCTCGACCCAGCCTGTGGGTCAGGGGCGTTCCTGGTCCATGCGATGGAGCGCCTGGTACAGCTTCGCATTTCTGCGGGAGACGATCGCTCGCTCTCCGCGATCCGTCGTCAGGTGCTGACCGCCAGCATTTTCGGCGTCGACATCAATCCCACTGCCGTGTGGTTGTGCGAACTGCGGCTCTGGTTGTCCCTGGTCATCGACCATCAGGGTGATCCGGCCGCTATTCCGCCGCTCCCCAACCTGGATCACAACATCCGCTGCGGCGATACGCTGATGGGCGGAGACTTCTCCCTGACCACGTCACCTGCGCACGGGGCGACGATCCTGCGCTCTCGTTATGCGCGCGCGACCGGTGCGCGGAAACGGTCACTGGCCCGGGCACTGGATCGTGCGGAACGTGCGAGCCTGATCCGTTGGCTCGACGCCCGACTGGAGCAGGTGAAGGACCAGCGGCGGTCGCTCCTGATGGCTGCCCGTGGACGGGACCTGTTCGGCGACCGCCGCGGCACCGTCGCGGGAGAACGGCAGGAGGCTGAGCATCTTCGACTCACCGCGCGCCAGCTGCGCGCGCGGCGACGGGCCGTGCTGTCCGGCGGTGCATTGCCGTTTGTGTTTGCGGCCCATTTTCCCGACGCCGCGCGGGCCGGTGGATTCGACGTGATCATGGGTAATCCGCCCTGGATCCGTGTTCATCACATTCCGCTGGCGTCGCGGGACGTTTTTCGGCGCGAGTTTCGCGTATTTCGCGAGGCAGCCTGGCTATCCGGGGCGCGGGCCGCGCGGGCGGGAAGCGGCTTTGGCTCACAGGTCGACGCGGCCAGCCTGTTCGTCGAGCGGAGCCACCAACTGCTCCGCAGCGGCGGCGTCCTGTCGTTGCTGGTGCCGTCCAAGCTGTGGCGATCACTGGCCGGCGGCGGCGTTAGGCGCCTGCTGATGGAACGATCGGGGCTCGTCGCGGTCGAGGACTGGTCGGCCGCACCGGCCATGTTCGATGCCGCGACCTATCCCTCGCTGGTTGTGGCACATCGCGCTCCGCAAAACGGCGCACCGGTGCGGCTGGCCGTGCATCGCGGGCGGATGCATGTCGCCTGGGAATCGCCCCGTTCGGATATACCGCTCGATGCCAGCGCCGGTGCGCCCTGGTTGGCGCTGCCGCCTGACGCGCGCAAGGCGTTCGACCGGATTACGCGCGATGGCGTGCCGCTCGCCGACGCCGGCCTGGGAATCCCGACCCTGGGCGTGAAGTGCGGATGCAACGACGCATTCCTGGTTCGGGCGGTCAGGTGCGCGGGCGGCGTTGAGATCAGCGATGGCACCCGACGCGCGGTCGTCGAGCCGGAGTTCGTGCGGCGCGTGTTGCGTGGCGAGTCAGTTCGTGCCTGGTGCGCCGACGTTGGCGCGGAACACATCGTCTTTCCGCACACGATGAACTGCCGGCCAGTCGAAAGGCTGACACCGGCCCTGCGGAACTGGCTGTTGCCATGGCGATCGCGTCTCGAGGCGAGATCCGATGCGCGAGGACATCGCGCCTGGTGGTCGCTCTTTCGTGTCGAAGGGTCCCGTTTCGACAAGCCGCGTGTCGTCTGGGCTGACCTCGGCAAATCGCTACAAGCACTGGTGCTGGATAGCGGCGACAGGACCGCGCCACTCAACACCTGTTACGTCCTGTCGACGCGGGACCTCATCGACGCCCTGGCACTGGCGGCCCTGCTGAATTCAGCCGTTACCGACGCGTGGATCGGCGCCGTAGCTGAACCAGCGAGAGGCGGATACCGGAGGCATTTCGCCTGGACCATGGGTCGCCTTCCGCTGCCTGACGACTGGGCGCGAGCGCGCGAGGCGCTTTCACCACTCGGCGAGCGCGGCATCGGCGGCGATCCGCCTGGCCGCACCGAGCTGATGGCGGCCGTACTCGACGCTTTCCGCATCAGGCATCGATCAATTGCACCGCTGCTCGAATGGACGAGCCGCTGACACTCGCAGATCCTGCATCCGTCAGGCGGACTATTGCGACGATGTATCTCGCCGCCCCGACGGTCGATGCGACGCTTGGTGACATCCAGCTGGCCGCACATCAGATCGACGCTGCGGCGCGGATCCTGACGCTGGTCGACGCATACGGCGGCGCCCTGCTTGCTGACGCGACAGGACTCGGAAAGACGTTTGTGGCTATTGCGGTGGCCCGACGCGCGATGCCGGCGCTGGTGGTTGCACCGGCGGCGCTCCGGAGCATGTGGCGGGAGTCGTTAGGGCGTGCCGCTACCCACGCTGATGTGGTGAGTTACGAGTCTCTCAGTCGCGGCACCGTCGTTGAGCAACGATATGCGCTCATCATCCTGGATGAGGCGCACCACGCTCGCAATCCGCGCAGCCGTCGTTATGCGGCATTGGCGGAGGTTACGTGGGGGGCAAAGGTCCTGCTGCTTACCGCGACGCCGGTGCACAACCGCGCCCGGGATATCGGTTCGCTGCTCGCCCTGTTTCTCGGATCGTGTGCATTCTCCATGAGCCAGAGTGAGATGAGTCGGTTCATCGTGCGCCGAGGTGCGCGTGACTTTTCAATGCACGACGAACTTCCACGATTGGCGAAACCGCAGTGGATCGATGTCCCCGGAAACGCGGAAACGCTACACGCCATTCGGTCACTTCCGCCCGCTGTGCCGCCAGCTGATGGGTCGGTAGCCCATGCGCTGCTGATTCTGGGCCTGATCAGGGCCTGGACGTCGTCGGAGTTTGCGTTACGCGCAATGTTGAAACGGAGGTTGCGGCGCGCCGCCGCCTTTGCGTCGGCGCTGGAGGGTGGGCACCAGCCGGCGGGACGTGAACTCGAAGCCTGGCTCACCTTCGACGACGCCATTCAGCTGGGATTCCCGGAATTGTTTGCCGCCGACGCGATGGTGGATGTACCGAGCCTGTCGGCAGCGTTGAGCGCACACGTTGAGGGCGTGCGTGTTGTGCTCCGTGCGCTCGACGGGAACGAGGGCCTGACCGACAAATCACGAATCGCGACGCTAAGGCATGTCTGCGATTTACACGCCTCCGTTCCGGTCGTCGCGTTTACGCAGTTTGCCGACACCGCGCGCGCAATGTTCCGTGCCACGGCGGTAGTTGGCGGCGTCGCTCTCGTCACAGGCTCCGGTGCGCGCGTCGCATCGGGGGCCGTGGCGGTCGATGAGATTGTTCGCGGATTCGACGTGGCATACGATGGACAACCTGCGCGCCGCGCTTTTCCGCTCAGGCTTCTCATTGCGACGGACGTACTCAGCGAGGGATTGAGCCTGCGACGGGCTGGAGTGCTCGTCCACCTCGACCTCCCGTGGACAATCGCGAGGCTGGAGCAGCGCGTGGGCCGCTTGCGACGACTGGGGTCGAATCATCGCGATATCCATGTGTATGCGATCGGTCCGCCGGTGGGCGCGCGCGAACTGGTGCAGGTGATACGCGCATTACAGCGGAAGACACGATTGTCGTCAGGCATCGTGGGCCTGTCTGAGACGCTGCCGCTTCTCGGCCCGCGCCTGCACCGGGCGGCACAACGGAAATCCGACCGCGAGTGCGTCGAGCAGTTGCGGCTCGTCCTCTCGCGCTGGGTTCGAAACGATACCTCGTTGGAGTCGGCCGATGTACATGGAAACGGCGGCGTCGGTGTCGGTCTTGTCAGTAACGGTATGACGTTTCGGCTGGTGGCGATCGAAGCGACTCGAGTGTCAGAAACCGTTTGCGACGTGTTGCGCGTGGCGCGAGCGGTATCGACGTCGCAACGCAGCGCCGGCCAGTCAGAGCACCTCGGTCACGCAGACCGCGTTGTCCGCGCATGGATAGAGCAGCAACGCGCCCGGGAACTGGTGCATTCTACCGCGGCGGCATCATCTGATGTGCATGCGAGGGTTCTCTCCCGGCTGAATGAGCATCTGGACAGCGCCCGGCGAGCAGACCGGGCATCGTCAGGTATGCGTGTCGCAAGGCTCCGCGAACTGGTGTCTGCCGCGCGAGGCGTCGGAGCGGAACGCGCGATGCAAGCGCTCCTCGATCGTACGCAATCTCTGGATCTTGATGCGCTGGAACTCCTGCTGACGCGGCGCGTGTCGCGACGGAGCCAGGAGAGTACGCGGAGCCGATTGGAAGCGATCCTGGTAGTCGATCCGAACGGTGACGTGGTCGGTGCGGTTCGCGAAAGTACGGTCGATGCGGACCCCATCCTTACTGCCGGTTTGCGGCGTCCAGGTCCGCGGCAATCTTCCAAACGCCTTGTGGCGCGCGACGGAGCGTGAGGATGAACTTTCCGCCGTCGGTCGTGGCTTCACCATACCGATAGCCGCCGACGATGTACCCGACGGTATCGCCGGCCGCATACCCCAGCGCCCGGAGACGGAGGTCGCCGCCGGATCGTGCGTATGCCTGACGAATTGCGTCGCGGCCGCGGATCCAACCGTTGCGATTAATGAACCCGTCCTCGGTGAACAACTCGCTCAGTGCCGTACCGTCGTTCGCCTTCCAGTGCTTCTCGTAATCGCGCAGGACGCGGTCCAGTTCAGGAGGGAGCGTTACGGTCGGCAGTGGTGCCGGCGCCTGGGGCGGCGTTCCCTGGCTAATCTCGCCAGTCGAGCCCGGGACGATCACGACCGACCCAGCCACTATCGCTGTAAGACTGAGAGCTGCGAGCGAAAGGCGAACCATGGGATCTCCTCTGTCCGATATTCAAGGCGGGCCGAGATGCGGTCAGGGGCGCGCGCTGAACGAGCGGAATGCCGTAATCGCGTCGCGTTTTGCCCAGACGCCGACCCGGCCCGTCTGCGCCGCCGCGAGCGTGTGCGTCACCGCAATGGTCGTGTCGCCGGCGATGTACCCGCGGACCGACGGGCCGTTCAGCTCGACGACCAGCTCGTGCCAGGTGCCTAACGCCAGCTGCTTGTGGACGTCCCCATGGGTGACCACTTCCCGGTTTCCGTTCCGGAACCGCCACAACGCCACATTCCCGTCCTTGGTGTTGTAGCGGACATAGTAGTACTCCCCGGACGGTTGAAGCCCGAAGACCAATCCACCGTTCTGGTCGCTCTTGCCGCCGATCATGTTGAATTCGACGCGCAGTGTGCCGGCAGCGAACGCCAGCACATCACTGGCCACGGCGAGCGGGAAGGCGGTCGCCGATGTGGTGTTGGCGATAAACGAATCGTTCGCTTCGTTGAACAGCCGGCGCCCGGCGCTATCGAGTCCGGCGGGATCGGACTGTCCGTTCCACATTTCACCGTTGGTGACGATCGCCGGCGACCCGATCGTTGTATCCGACCAGTGCCCGACCACACCGACCAGCCCTGAAGCGACCGATACGGCCGGCGCCACCTGGGTCGTGTCAGCGGCTTTTTCTGAACCGGTGCACGCAATCACGGGCGCCGAAACACTGAGCGCGACGATCGCGTGACGGGCCAAGACCCATGGTTTCTGCACGTGAATCCTCCGCTCAACGTTTCTTCAGGGCTCCAGCGATTCCGCCGGCAAGCGGAAAGATCAACAGCGACCACAGTCCGAGGAAGCCGCGCATACGTTCCTGCGCGGTCCATTCTTCGGGCAGCATCATCGCAGCGAACAGCGCCAGCGTGCCGGCAATACAGTGACCGATGACAGCGCCCCAGAAGATCCGCTTCGCTCGATCCGAACGGCGTTTCAAGTGGTGACCCAGCCAGAGCAGCGCCAGCGGCAACACATACAGACCGACGAGAAAAATGAGGATCCCGGGGGTCATACGGTTACGTCCGGATCCCTCGTTCCGCGACCGAGCTTCGGCACGAGCCAGAGCCAGTAGCCCGTGATCAACGTGAGGACGAGCGCCACGGCCGCGATATCGGAAAGGATCACGAAACGGATTCCACCGAAGATCTCGCCACTGTGGAGCTTTTCGAGGAATACGTCGCCTCGGCGGCCGGTGTGAATGACCTGGCCGGTGGCGATGTCGACCGTCATCTCCATCGACGCCTTGTCGCGAAGCCGCACCTTCACGAACCCATTCCGCGGGCGGACATCCATCCGGTCGATGAGCGAGATGTCTACCGGATCCCCTTCCTTCCAATCGCCCCTGGCCGATTGCGGCGCGGCGACCAGCGCGGCATACGCCAGTCGTTCGAGCGGCAACGCGGCAGTGAATTCAGCCGTTGGCTCGTGTGGCACGTCGGGCATGAGGCCGAGCCCGCGCTTGTGGTTGAGCAGGATTCCGGTGATCGCGATCGCGATGAGCGCGATCGTCGACAACACGCCTAACCAGAGGTGGATGTAGAACGCCGCGCGGCTCAACTGCCGGCGACGGGGGTGTCCCACGGTCGGCCGCGCCATCCGGCGCGGCGGCGTCAAGGTTGCTGACATGCGATAAGACTATCGCAGCGTCATCATCAACCGCAGCGTCCGCCCCGGCTGAGGCAGGCCACACTGGTCGAAGACGGCGGCGTTGCCGACGTTGTCGAACGACAACACCGTGCGCAGCACGCGGAACGGACCGGACGAAACGGAAACGGTTCGCTGGACGGCGAGGTCGGTCGCGGTCGCGGCCCGAAGTGTCACTTCGCTTTGCGTGTCAGCATTCAGGCAGTACTGCTTTCCGGTGTGGCGCGTCGTCAAGAAACCGCGAGTCTGCCAGGGGAGCGGAACTCCCAACTCGAGCCGGCCGCGAACCTCGGGATTGTTTTCCGCATGTCGCTCGGCGTCGTTGGCCGTTGCGTCGAAGATCCTGATGCTCTGCAGCAACGCATCCCCATTGAGCGTCACTTCCCGATTCGGGTTGGCGCCGAAGGTCAATCCGCCGAGCAGTTCGACACCGGTACTTTGAACCCGATCGCGATTGATGCGCATGAAGCGCGTCGGATTCGACAAGGTGATGCGCACAACGGCGTCCTCCAGCCGGTGACGGAAACCCGTGACCTGCAGCGTACTGTAGGTGCTGCCCGAGGCAATGCTCAGGGTGACCCCGCCCTCGATCGCCATCAGCGTCTCGGGCTTCAGGTTCGGATTCGGGGTGAAGCGGTCGAGCGCATCCGAATACAACTCGCGCAGTGCCGGGAAACGCGACCGTTCGCTGAGGCTCGCGTGCAATCCCCACCCCGGGTTCAGCTCATGAGAAATTCCGAGCCGCCAGCCCACATTGTCGAACGCTTCCTGGCCCGGGTCCCGGCCGCCTGTTTCCGGGGACTTCGATCGATCGAAGACGACGCCGCCGGCAAGGCCGGTGCTGGCGCCTAACGGCACATCGAGCTCCACACCGGTGCTGCTCAGCTTCTGGCGATAGTCGGCAGGTGCCACGGGGGGTAGCGTTTCCTCGTACGTGATGTCGGCGGCGGTCCAGCCGGCGCGCATCGTCGCGGACCCCACCGAGTGCGTGAGCAGGGCGCGCAGCGTCAGCGCTTCTTCATCACCGAGCTCGATGCCGGCCACCGTGGAATACGTGCGATCCTCGAACGATTCGATCTTGAGCCGGCCGGCATTCCGACCGGCACCAACGGTGAGCGACCCATATCCGAATGGCGTGATCACCGTACCTGTGCTGGCCGATATCGCCGCGAGGGAGCGCCGGTGGTACGGGTACCGCCAGAGCCGCGGACCCCCGATGTGTTCCTCGGGCGGCACGCCTTTCTCGGCATCAAAGGCGGAAATGCTCGCGCCCAACGAGCGCCCTAACGCGTTCGCCCAGCGGATGGCCGCGAACCCGTCGGTCTCCTTCAAGTCACTATTGGTGCGCAGTCCGTCACGCGCCGTGGGATCGCCAACAGCGCCCGGAACGGCAAACCCGTCGCGTTGTCGATGGGCGACGCCGCCGCGCACGGACAACGAACCACCGCCGGCATCGAACGCCCGACCGCCACTCAGCGTTCCCGTGAACGCCCCGTATTCATCGACCCCGGCTCCCAGCGTGACCCGTCCACCCGTGGTCCGGAACGCGCTCGCGTCCGACGTGACCTCTACCGTCCCGCCTAACGTGTTCGGCCCGTTGAGCAATGTGGCCAGCCCCCGCACGATGGTGAGGCGCTCCTCGCCGGTCATCGGAATGAGCGACGGATCGGTGCGATGGTCCCAGCCAAGGGTGATGGGGACGCCGTCGACGAGCACTGCCGCCTGGCGCGAATCCGAGCCTCGCACCGAGAGCTCGGTTTCGCCGCGCGAGTTCTGCCGCACAAGAACGAACGGCGCTTCCCGAAGTGCCTGATCGAGCGCTGGCGCCGGCGTCGTGCGGAGTTCCGTCGGCCGCACCACCACCGCGCTGGCGCCTCCGAGCGTGGTGGCCGCGCGTGCTGCACTCACCCTGACCGTCCCCAATCGCTGCCCCGAATCGGCGCGGACCGAATCCCGGCCGGCCTGGGCGCGAGCGGACAGGGGAATGGTCAGCATCGTGGTGATCGCAAACCACGAGAATCGCGCGATTTTCACAGAGCCTCGACTGGGTTCCCGATGGACCGGCCACGCAATCATGAATAAATCATGAACGCGGCAATATCAGGTTCCGTTGCGGCCGGTGGCAAGCCGCCCTGTCCCTAGGCGCGAACCGCTTCGACCGATGACTCGACGGGCAGGGTGAGACGGAACTCCGTGTGACCAGGCTTCGAGGAAACGAGCTCCAGCCTGCCGCCATGCGCTTCGGCAATCCGGCGCGCGATCGCGAGGCCAAGGCCTGCCCCACCACTCCCACCATCCTCGTGCCGGGGTCGCGATGCTTCGGCCCGGAAGAACCGTTCGAAGAGCCGGTCCACGGCCTCGGCGGGAATGCCCGGCCCGGAATCGACGACGGACACCGTCACCGTATCATCGCGGCGCGCCATGCCCACCATCACGCTTCCACCGGGCGGCGCGTGCTTGATGGCGTTATCGAGCAGGTTCAGCACGATGCGACCCAGCAGGTCGGCATCGCCGCGCAGGGGCGCTTCGACCAGCTCGCCAAGTTGCACGGAGACCCCGCGCGTATCAGCCAGCTGCCTAACGCCGCGAACGGCGCCGTCGACGACGTCCTCGAGGTACACGGCGGACCGTTGCACGACGAGATGGCCGGCATCGGCACGCGCCAGCAGGAAGAGGTCGTCCACGATCCTCGTCAGGCGGCGGGCGGCGTCCTGCATGATCCCCATCGACGCCCGATATTCGTCCGTGGTGCGGCTGGGTCGCGAGAGCGTGACGTCAGCTTCCGTGCGTACGATCGCTGTCGGCGTGCGCAACTCATGCGACGCGTCCGCCATGAACCGACGCTGCTGCTCGAATGACGTCTCGAGCCGGTCGAGCAGATCATTGATCACGCGAGCGAGACGGACCAGCTCATCACCGCCGGTCACGGGGAGTCGCTCGTGCAGGTTCGACGCCGTGATCTCGGCAGCGTGTTCGGCCATCGACGACACGGGCTTCAGGCTTCGATCGGCAAGGAAATATCCACTGATCGCTGCTGCGATGATGAGGAGCGGAATGGCGACCAGGAACATCCGCCGCACCCCCGACATCATCCGTTCGGCTTCACGCAGTGGATACCGGCCGGACAACGTGTAGCGATGACCGTCGATGAGGAGCGGCTGCGCCCTGACGAGGTGTTCGCCGTCGTCCCCGCTCAGTCGCACCGTGTACGGCTCTACGATCGGGCCTACCCCGCGCACGGTTGCCAGGACCGCGGCTTCACCTGGTGATGCGTTTATCGGCGATGTCCCGACGAGTGCTGAATCGCCTCGCGCGACCACCTGATTCGCCGAATCGGTGATGAGGATGTGAAGCTCGCGGAAGCGAACCTCGTGCACCGTCGCGCGCATTGCATCGGTGATGGCCAGACCCGCGCGTCGCTCGGCGCCGAGTTCGCGCTCGAACGCGGCAAGCGCCTCACCAATGAACCGGTCCGTGCCGCCAACCAGCGCCCGTGAAAACGCGATGTACGAGATGACCGCAAAAACGGCCAGCGGAATGCCGAGCAGGATCGCGTACCAGAGCGTGAGCCTGACGCGGATTGATGAAGGCCAGGCGAGCATTTCCTACTCGCGGCGGGTCGGTCGTTTCCGCTGTCGCGACGCCGGCGAAGGCGTCGACTTCGGCATCTCGAGCAGGAAGCCGAGTCCTCGAACGGTGCTGAACAGCGGAACACGTTCTCCCTCGTCAATCTTCCGACGCAAGCGGCCCGCGTAGACGTCGATGATGTTCGAATACGCGTTCCGGTGGTCATCCCACACTTGCTCCATCAGCTCGGCGCGGCTGACGACCCGACCGGCGTTGCGCGCGAGGTGCGCCAGAAAGGCAAACTCACGCGCGGTAAGCGGAATCTCGCGACCACCGCGTTGCGCGACGTGGCGCTGCGCATCGAGCACCAGGTCCCCGACCACGAGGCGCGAGGTCAAGGTGTCACCATGCCGGCGGTCGAGCGCTCGCAGACGCGCCAGCAGCTCACCGAAGTCGAACGGCTTCGTGAGGTAATCGTCCGCGCCGGCATCGAGTCCCGCGATCCGCTGCTCGACGGCGTCGAGCGCGGTGAGCATGAGGATGGGCACACGACTGCCGTGTGTGCGGATTGCTCGACAGACCTCGATCCCGCTCTTTCCCGGCAGCAGGACGTCGAGGATGATGCCGTCGTAGTCGTTCGCCAGTGCCAGGCTCAATGCCTGGGTGCCGGTCATCGCCTGTTCCACCTCGTGCGACGCTTCCCGGAGCCCACGTGAGATGGACGTCAGGAGGTGGCGATCGTCTTCGGCGAAAAGCAGGCGCATAATGATCTCAAATTGCAAATTGCAGATTGCAAATTGCCTAACGGGTTGGAGGGATGACCGGTGGGTCGCCTGGAACCGGGCGCTCGAACCCGGCGCGAATGGATTCCCAGCTCGGGCCGAACAACTCGCTCCCGCCTTCTGTCGTACCGGCATTCACTACCGCATTCCAGACCGGCGGCTCGGTACCATGCAGGTTGTGGACGAAAAAGTCCCACATCTTCCGGTCACCGTAGGCCGCACTCGGGCCTCGTCGTCCCCCGCCGTGTTCCTCGCCGGGCATAACGAGCAGGTCGAACGTCTTGTTCGCCTGGATCAGCGCGTTCACTACCTGCATCGTCGACGACGGGTCGACGTTGGTGTCGAGTTCGGGCAGCACCAGGAGGAGTTTGCCCTGCAACTTGTGCGCATGGACAACGTTGGAGCTGGCTTCATACTCCGGCCCGATGGGATATCCCATCCACTGTTCGTTCCACCAGACCTTGTCCATGCGGTTGTCGTGGCAGCCGGCGAACGCCACGGCGACATGGTAGAACTCGGGATGGAAGAGCAACGCTCCCATCGCGTTCTGTCCGCCGGCCGATCCGCCGAAGATTCCGACGCGGCTGATGTCGTACCACGGGTTCTTCGCCGCATATGCCTTGTGCCACAAGATGCGATCGGGGAAACCGGCATCGCCAATGTTCTTCCAGGCGATGTCGTGGAACTTGCGGCTGCGATTGGCGGTGCCCATGCCGTCGATCTGCACGACGACGAATCCCAGCTCGGCGATCGACTGCATGTTGAAGTGCGGTGAGAAGTTCTTCGGGACGAATGAGCCGTGCGGTCCGGCGTAGATGTACTCGATCACCGGATACTTCCGGCGGGGGTCGAACCTCGACGGCCTGACGACAACGCCCCAGATATCCGTTTGACCATCACGGCCTTTGGCCCTGAACACGTCGGGCGCGCGCCAGCCGGCTTTCTGCAGGCCGGAGACGTCGGCGCGCTCGAGCTCCAGCAGCACCTTTCCATCGCTCGCTTGCTTCAGCTGCGCAGTCGGTGCGAGATCGACTCGAGACCAGGTGTCGACGTACAACTCCCCATCGGGCGAATACGATACCGAGTGGTCAGCCGGCGCCTCGGTCAGCGGCGTTAAACCTGTGCCGTCGAAGTTGATGCGGTAAAAGTGCGCGAAATACGGATCCTGCTTCGGGTCCATGCCGGCGGCGCTGAAATAGATCTGCCGCTTCGCTGCATCCACGCGTTGGACCGCGCGCACGACAAACTCACCTTTCGTGATCTGGTTCTTTACCGTGCCGGTGGCGCCGTCGTAGAGATACAGGTGCGCCCAGCCGTCGCGTTCGGACAACCAGATGATTTCCTTGCCGTCATCGGGATCGTTGCGGTACACACGGCCGCCGCCATCCAATGTGCCTGAAGCCCGCCGGTAGTCGATGAACGTCGCCGACTCCTCGTCAACCAGTGCGCGCGCCTGACCCGTCGTCGCGTTCACTTCGATGACGCGATACCGCTGGTGACCACGCTGGTTGTACTCGAACGTGAATGCGCGCGAGTCACGCCTCCAGATCAACCCGCCCAGGTTGAATGGATCGGGGAACAACATGTTGTCGACGTTGGTCTGCTTGCGTGCTTCGACATCGAACAACGTTGGCTGCTGCAGGTCGAGCACGTCACCCGGCTTGGCGTAGAATCGCTCGAAGTACTTCGGCTGCACCTGATCCGGCGGCGACGACACGACGTACCGAACCATACGCTGATATCCGGGGCGCACTCGATAGGCAGCGAGATAACGCGAGCTCGGCGCCCATTCGAGCGACTGCCGCGTATATGGATTGCCCTCTGACCCATCACGACTCAGCGCAACGCCCTGGGCAAGTCCCTGCCCCACATCGCGAACCCAGACGTTGTAGTTGCTGATGTACGCAATGCGCTTGCCGTCTGGCGAGACCTCGCCAGCATCGACTGCAGCAGGGGGGCCACCTGCCCCTCCACGACCTCCACGACCAGCGCCAGTCCCCGCCGGGGATCGGCTGCACGTGTATTCGGTGAGCGAACAGATATACGACGCCGAGTCAGCCGTGAACGTGATCGCCTGATCGTTGTTGGTGAATGTGTAGTTGCTGAAGGGCAGCGTGACCGCGGTGTAGCGGCCACCGGTCACCGCGGAGAGTCCGGCGGCGAGCCGTTCGTGGTCGAACGCGGAACGCTTGACCGGCGCCTGACGATTGCTGACTTCGACGAGCATGAACGTGTTGCCGCCAGCGACGGACTTGCGGTAGAGCAAGCGGGCATTACCCGACCACGTGGGCGACTCGATGGCATCGACGACGAGCGCACGGTTTCGTGCCTGCAGTCCCCGTGCACGGTCATAATCGGCGGCGGTGACGGTGGCGGTCTGGGCGACGCCGTGCCCCACCACGCCGAGCAAGAGCGCTGAGGTCAGGAAGATCCGCATGGTAGCTGCCCTGGAAAAACGGTCATAATGCACGTGCTGGAAACAAGATGTGGCTCTGACAGCGGTCGACACCAGTAACGAGGGTCAGCACCCGAATACTCGCCGGCCGGCATCCGTTTAGCTTTCCGCGTTGACCTCTCCTACCGCTCAAATGACTACGAGAACTCTCCTGATCGCCGCCCTGGTTGCCGCGATCATTCCAGTGCAGCTCACCGCGCAAGACGCGACCAGACCAAAGCCGGATTCGTCGCAGGGTGGTACGATGGATGACCAGCACATGATGGGACCGTGGAAGGAGATGAATGCCTTCCATCGGGTCATGGCGGCTGCGTGGCACCCCGCGTCTCAGAAGGGGGACGTGGCTCCGCTCAAGGCTCGTGTGAAGGAGCTCTTGACTACGGCCGACGCGTGGGCGGCGTCAAAGCCACCCGCTACGCCGGCGTCGTGCGGCACCGAAGCGGTTCGAAATGCCGCCACCAAGGTCGCTACCGAGAGCAAGGCGCTGGTCGCGCTCGTCGATTCTGGTGCCGACGATGCCAAGCTGAAAGCGGCGCTGAAAGGCGTGCACGACTCATTCGAGGTCGCCGAGAAAGGCTGCGGCGGTCACGGCTGATCTAATCGCTCTTTTTCAGTTTCTCAAACGCGGCCGCAACCGACGACGGCACCAGCAGGTTGTCGGAAATCGCCGCGATCTCTTCGGCGTCCCGCCAGGCACGTTCGAGCTCGGACAGTTCACCATGCATCGCCCGGCGCTCTGATTCCTCGTGAAGCGCCATCTCGAATGCCAGACGATGGTGCCCAGGGAGACCAAAGAGACCCTTGTCTCCCTGCTGCCAATTCTGCTCGTTGAAGTAGCGCTGGTATTTCTTGCCCCGCTTTGTAGGCCGCGTGTAATCACGCGAGATCCGCGTCAGGCGATCGAGATACGCTTCCGTGCTGCCCAGACTCTCGATTTCGGCGACCGCTTCCGCTACCGCCTTCTTGCTGCCGCCATAGCGATTCACCTTCGGGATGACGATGGACGCGATGCGCTCGGCTTCGCGACCGACGAATCGGTCGCTCCCGTTCTTGAAGCGGAGGTCGATCGCGAGCTGACCGTCATCGCTCCGCGACAATGATGATTCGGCCAGATGTCTTCGGCGGACCTGCATGACGCCGTTTCGATCACTGGGAATCTTCGCGATGACCTCCTCAGGATTCCCCCTGATCAATGCGCTACCGGAATTCGCGAAGACCCACGCGAACCCACCAACGCCAATGCCCGCAGCCGCGAAGCCGGTGAACAACGCGCCGACGGCGGCCAGCCCGCCGGCCGTCACCAGTACCTGCCGCTTGCGCCGACGACCGAACTGGTCACCGTATCGCCAGGCGGCGAACTCCGGGCGGAGTGGTTCACCGATCCTCACCAGCGTGGTTCCGTCGCGGAGTTTTGCGAGGCCTACGTTGTCGGTCGAGACGCGCTTTCTGGTGTCGCGATACAGCTTTTCCGACTGTTCGATCGCTTCCCAGCGTTCCTCGAGGGGCGTGAGGTTCCAGCGCTCACACTTCGGGCAGACCACCCATAACCGTCCTTTCGCCTGATCGAACGCAAGCCGGCGACCCACCGGGAACGCCTCGATCGCCTCGTTGGCGCCGAGGGGGTTGTTGCAGAACAGGCAGGTGGAATACATGGGGCCCCTGCAATACTACGCCTGACCCACAACTCAGGATTCGGGCTGCGAAACCAGGCTCTCTTCCGGCTGGGTGAGAAGTATCGCGCCATTTGAGCGGGCAACTTCAGCGAAAAACCTGCCGCTTGTCTTCACCGTACGCCGCTGCGTTTCGAAGTCCACGTGCACGATGCCGAATGGCATGGTGTAGCCGCTGTTCCACTCGAAGTTGTCGAGAAGGGACCAGACGAAGAATCCCCGCAGGTCCACGCCCTGGTCGTACGCATCCATGGCCGCCCTGATATGCGACCGGAAGAACTCGACCCGCTCCGGATCGTGGATATCCCCATCCGCGTCTGGAGGGGGGTCCTTGAAGGCTGCCCCGCACTCGGTGATATAGATCGGGATCCCGTGATAGCGCTCGTGCATGGTGAGCAGCGTCTGCGTCAGCCCCTCCGGGTAGATCTCCCACCCTATCAGCGTCGTGTCGGAATCCTGCGCGATCACGCGCGCGCGCAGCGGCGGTGCCTGCGCGTCCTCGCCGACGACCACCCTCGTGTAGTAATTCAACCCTACGTAGTCGATGGGCTGGTGAATCAGCTTCAGGTCCTCGGCCGTGAGAACCTTCCACTCCCGCCCGAACATTTCCGGCAACTCGTCAGGCGTGCTGCCTAACAGTATGGCATCGAGGAACTGGAGATTACGCCAGGCATTTGCGCGCCTTGCCGCGGCCTGGTCCCCGACGCTTTGGCTCGCCGGATACTTCGGCTGGATGTTGACCGCGATGCCGATGCAGCCGTCGCCACGGTCGCGATACGCCTGCACCGCGTAACCGTGCGCGCGCAGCAGATTCCGGGCGACCGTGGGCGCCTCCGCGATATTGCGATGGCCGGGCGCATAGACGCCAAGCACGTACCCCTTTTCCATGATGACGGCCGGCTCGTTGATCGTCATCCAGTACGGCACGCGATCGGAAAACGCGCGGAACATCAGATCCGCGTAATCGCCAAACCACCGCGACGTGTCGTCGTTCAGCCAGCCGCCCCTGTTCTCCAGCTCGAGGGGCAGGTCCCAGTGGTAGAGCGTGACGAACGGCCGGATGTCTCGCGCGAGCAGTGAATCGATCAGTCGATCGTAAAAAGCGAGCCCCTTGGCGTTCACCCTCCCTCGACCTCTGGGGAGCACGCGGGCCCAGGCCGTACTGAATCGATAGGCCCCGATGCCGAGATCGGACATCAGCTTCACATCGTCCGCATAACGATTGTAGTGATCGCAGGCGACGTCGCCGGTATGGCCGGCAACGGTCATGCCGGGCTCGTGAGCGAAACGGTGCCAGATGTTGGGTCCGGCACCGTCTGCAAGCGGACAACCCTCGATCTGGTACGCCGACGTGGCGACGCCCCAGAGAAAGTCGCGCGGAAATGGAATGGATTCGTTCATGGTGTGTCCGCTGAAAAAACATCGCGGACGCGCCGTGAACAACCTCTACTCCGTTATTCGTAGCGCAGCGCCTTGATGGGATCGACTCGTGCCGCCTTCATGGCGGGGATACCTCCGGCAGCGAGCGCGACCATCCCGAGCAACAGGGACGCCGCCACCATGGCCATCGGATCGTTCCCCTGGAGCCCGAAGAGCAACGTACCGGCAAGCTTCGACAGACCGATCGCGGCCACGATGCCAACAGCGCCGCCGATGAGCGTCATGAGCCCAACCTGCTTCAGCACCATCGCCCGCACGCGTCCCGCGTTGGCGCCTAACGCCATTCGCACGCCGATCTCCCGCGTCCGCTGCGCCACCGTGTAGGCGAGAACGCCGTAGAGGCCGATCGCCGCAAGCAGCGTCGCCAGGGCCGCGAACGCCGCCGACAGCGTGCTGATCATGCGATCGAGGAATACGTTCTCCTTGACCTGCGCTTCCATGGTCTTGAACTCTTCCATGGGGAGGCCGGTGTCGATGCGTTTCACCACGGACGGCACGGTGCGCAACAACATCCCCTCATCGGCCGACCCGCGAACGTAGAACTGCATGTAGCCGACCGTTGAGTCTTGCCGATACGGTATGTAGAACATCGGCGGCACGGGATCGCGGACCTCGCTGTTCTTCGCGTTCTTTATGTAGCCGACGATCTGCATGTCGAGCGGCTGTTCGCGCCCTCCGGTCGCCATCATCCTGCCGACGGGATTCGTGCCGAGGTTGAATTTCCGGGCAAACGCCTCGTTCACGATCGCGACCTTCGGGCGTCCCAGGACATCGGTCTCGCTGAACTCGCGTCCGGACAGCATCGTCGTGCCCATCGTCCTGAAGAATCCCGGTCCCACCTCGTTATAGCCGGCATTGATATCGGTATCGGGCGTCGTCGCGAAGCCCTCGACGGTCACGCCAGTGCCGGAGCTGCTGCCCGCGAGCACCGGAATACTGGCGGCCGTTACGCCGCTCACTCCGGGCAGGGCAGCCAGCTCCTGTTCCATCTGCTGAAAGAGCGCCATCGCGCGCGGGCGCGTGTAGCCATTGAGGATGGGCGAGACACCAAACGTCACCATGTTCTCGGTGCGGATGCCGAGTTCCTGGCGACTCACGTTGGCCAGGCTCTTCACGAAGAGTGACGCCATGATCAGCAGCGTCATGGCGAGTCCCATCTGCACCGTGACCAGCGTGGTGCGGAACCGGACGGCCGACCGCGCACCCGACTGGCCGGTGTTGGCCCGGATCATGGCGATGAGGTCCGGCCGCGTGCTGTGCAGCGCCGGGAAGAGGCCGAAGATGATGCCGGTACCTAACGACAATGCCGCGGCGAAGAGCAGCATCGTCCCGTCCATGCTGAACGTGAACACGCTGGCGGCATCCGACGGGAGGAACGAGTTGATCAGGCCGACGGTCCACTTGGCCACCAGCAGGCTCGCGACGCCGCCGATCAGGGCGAGTATGATCGCTTCCGTCAGCAGCTGGCCTAACAACTGGGCACGACCCGCCCCCAAAGACAGCCGGACCGCCATCTCCATCGCGCGGTTCGCGCCACGCGCCAGCAGGAGATTCGCGATGTTGGCGCAGGCAATGACGAGCACGATGCCGGTGATCGCGAACAGCATCAGCAGCGGCGTGGTGGCCTCGAGGTGAATGCTGCTCTGTCCCCGCTGCCCTTCGGTGACGACTACCTCGCGCCCCTTGAAGCGGGCCAGCGTCTGCTCGCTCATCCCCTCCTGCAGTGGTGCCTCGACGTCGTTGAGGATCGGCTTGTACATCGCGTTGAGGGCGACTCGCGCTCGCTCCATGGAAACGTCAGGCTTCAATCGGCCGAACACGTACGCCCAGTACACGCGACGATTGTCGAAGCTGCGGAAGCCGGGCGACATGAGGCCGCGCATCGTGATCGGCACGAACACTCGTGGACGATCGCCGAGTACGGTGCCTTCAAAACCTTTCGGCGCGATACCGACCACGGTCATCGACTGCCCGTTGACCGTGATGACGTCGTTCACGACGGCGGGATCCAGTCCGAACTGGGTCTCCCAGTAGCTGTACGCGAGGACGGTGACGAAATGTCCACCGATGACCTTGTCATCCTCGGGCGTCAGCAGTCGGCCGGCAGCGGGCCGAAGGCCCAGCGTGGGAAAATACGAGCCGGAAACGAGTGCGCCCGACGCGCTCGAGGTGTTGCCCTTGTACGCGAGGTTCGCACCGAACGTGCGATGAGCCGCGAGGCCGACGAAGACGTCCTGTTTCGCTTCGAGGTCGCGGAACATCTGATAGCTGAAGACGTCGTCGCACGGACCGGCCTGATTGCACGACTGTGAGCCAGGCTTCGGCCCTGGGGCACTCAGGTTTACGAGCTGCCCCGCATCGCGCACGGGAAGCGGCCGCAGGAGGATCTGGTCAAAGAACGAGAATATGGCCGCATTCGAACCGATTCCGAGTGCAAGCGAAAGTACGGTCACCAGCGTGACGAACGGCGCCCGCATGAGCGTGCGGAACGCCAGACGTGGGTTCACCATGGGTCAATCCTTGCGGAGGAAGTCGCGACGATTGCGGGTCTGACCCGGCCTACGGGAGGCGCCAGGTATCGGTTTCGTCAGCGCGGCAGATCGCTTCAAACCTTCGCCAAATTCGGACTCCTGATAAACTGCCCCTCGGGGCATAGTGCTGCCGTGCATACACACCTCGACGTGTGACACAACGACGCACGTGCTTCCTGGAGTTTCGAGGGGTTGACCTCGTCATAGCCGTCCGCCTCTTTCGACCGGGATGACTTCTTCGCAATCGTGGCGCGTCCCGGTCGGAGGTATGGACGTCTCGGCGGTCTTCGACCCTTGCGAGACGCCTGACGCGCCGGTGTTCGTGTGCGCTCACGGCGCCGGTGGCAATCTCGCCGACCGCGGCCTGGTGAAGACGGCACAGGTGATGCGCACCGTGGGCATGCACACGGTGCGTTTCAATTTTGCCTATCGAGAACGGAAGAGCGGACGACCGGACCCGATGCCGCAACTTACGGCGTGCGTCGACGCTGTGGTACAGAAAGTCCGCGAAGAGCTAAAGCCAGGACATGTGATCATCGGCGGCCGATCGATGGGTGGGCGCGCTGCGTCAGTCCTCGCGTCGCAGGGGTACAACTGCGATGGACTTCTGCTGCTTGCCTATCCGCTTCATCCGCCAGGACGTCCAGAGCAACTTCGTTCGGCGCACCTGCCCGATATCGCGATGCCTGTGCTCTGCATCAATGGAACGCGCGATGACTTCTGTACGCCTGCGTTGATGAAGGACGTCCTGACGACCGTGGGCGCGAACTGGCAGATGCACTGGGTCGACGGTGCTGATCACAGCTTTCACGTCCTGAAATCGTCTGGTCAGACTGACGATGACGTGATGCGGAAAATCGGTCGCGTGGTCGCGGCTTGGCTCACTGCAACCATTTAAACGGAGAACGACACCGGGGATGAACGCGGTTCAAAACACCTTGACGCAGAGTAACGCAGAGGTTTCGCAGAGGAGCACGAAGGCGCGACACAAAGGCTTGTTGTTCTCTGCGTACCTCGGCGATCCCTCAGCGTTCTCTGCGGTCAACGTGTTTTAACCGCGAGAACCGTTACTTCAATTCCCTCAGCCAGACGTTCCGGTAGCGCACCGGGTCCCCATGATCCTGCAACAGGATCGGCAGCCTGTCGGCGTGCGCTTCATACGGCGGTCGAGAATAGTGCCCGGTCGGCCCGCTCAGCGTCACGTTGTCCTGGACCAGGACCCCGTTGAAGCGCACGGTCATCGTGGCTGGCCGCAGCAGCCTGCCTGACGAGTCGAAGCGAGGGCCGCGGAAGACGATGTCGTAGGATTGCCACTCGCCAGGTCGCCGCGCGGCGTTCACTAATGGTGGGTACTGGCCGTAAATCGCGCCCGCCATGCCGTCGGCGTACGTGGGATTCTCCCATGAATCGAGGACCTGCAGCTCGTACTTCGACATCAGGTACACGCCACTGTTTCCGCGGCCCTGTTCGGCGCCGCGCGGAGGATTCGGCGATGCCCATTCCACGTGCAGCTCGACATCCCCAAATCCGTCTCGGGTGCGCAGGTCCCCCGTTCCAGCTTTCACCTCGAAATATCCGTCACGCACGACCCACTGCGCGGGAGACCCGTCTCTGGCTTGTAGCCACTTCGACAGGTCGGTGCCGTCGAACAGCACGATCGCACCCGCCGGTGGCTTGACCGGCAACACCCTGGGCGGCGGAGAACCCACGGCGGGCTGTGGCCGATCCTTCGAATGAATCGGCCACTCGGTGCTGGGCTGTGCGCTCAACGGAGCCGCCACCGCCAGCGCCGCACACACCGACCTAACGAGTCGCCTTCCATTCATTGGTACCTCGCCATTCCTGTGGTTCGGGACGCATGGTGGACACACCGGGCCGGAAGTGAAAGATCAGCCGCACGCCGCGTTGCCAGGTGAAAAAGGCGTACCCCCATTGCACCAGGACGCTGAGACGATTCCGGAATCCGGCCAGGTAGAGGATGTGCACAAACAGCCACAGAAACCATGCCGGAACGCCGCTGAACGTAAACCAGGGAAACTCCGCCAGAGCCCGGTAACGGCCAATGACGGCGAGATCGCCGTGCGTCTGGTACCGGAACGGCTTGCGCTCCTTGCCCAGCAATTCGTTGTAGATGTTCCGGCCCGCCTGTTTTCCCATCTGGATGGCGCCCTGCGCCACGCGAGGCACCGGCTTCCCCTGTGAGTCGTTGATCGCCGCCTGATCTCCGGCAACAAAAATCTCCGGCCGCCCCTCGAGCGAGAGATCGGCGTTCACCTTCACGTGACTGGCGCGGTCGACACAATCGGGGAACGCCTTCGAGAGCGACGAACCGCGATTTCCCGCTGCCCAGAACACGGTCCGCGACGCGATGCGCTCGTCGCCAAGGTGCACCGCACCCTCGGTGATGTTGGTCACGGGCGTATTCAGCCGGATCTCGACTCCCAGCGCGCGAAGATCCTCGAGCGCCCGAGCCGAGAGATGTTCCTTGAAGGCTGGTACGAGGCGGGGCCCTGCTTCGACGAGGATGATGCGAGCGGACGCTGGATCGATGCGGCGAAAGTCCCTGCTGAGTGCCTTACGAGCGATTGACACCATGATGCCGGCCAGCTCGACGCCCGTCGGTCCTCCCCCAACGATGACGATGGTCAGGTGTTCCCGGCGCTCGCTATCTGTTGCTGCAAGCTCAGCCCGTTCGAAGGCAGACAGGAACCGGTTCCGGATTTCGAGGGCATCCTCGATGGTCTTGAGTCCGGGCGCCACGGGCTCGAACTCGTCGTGCCCGAAATACGCGTGGCGGGAACCCGCGGCCAGGATGAGGTAGTCGTACGGAATGGTGGAGTCGTTGGTGAGCAGGACGGTCTTCAGTTCCTTGTCCACCGACACGACATTCGCCTCGAGTACGGTGACGTTAGGCACGGACCGTAACACCCATCGGATCGGCACCGCGATGTCACTCGGCGCCAGCGCACCAGTCGCGACCTGGTACAGCAGCGGCTGAAAGACGAAGTGATTCGAGCGAGCGATCAGCGTGACGTCGGCCGGCGCATGACGAAGCGCCTTCGCCGCTTCGATTCCGGCAAAGCCTCCGCCGACAATGACGACACGAGCGCGCGGCATTTACGTCGCTACGTAACTCAGGGTCGAGGCTCGAGGCTCGAAGCTCGAGAGCAGTGCCGAGTCACGTTTCACGATTCGCAAGAGGTGTGGCAGGCGCTCCCATCGACAGGGCCACGCCGACAATGACCACCACCACGGCTCCAATCACGTTATACCACAGAAACGCCACCTGCGGCGCAGTGAAAGAGACAAGGCCAACCGCCGTCATGCCGGCGATGAGGCCCCAGAACGCTCCAATCGCACGCGTTCGCGGAATCATGGCCAGGAGGAAAACCCCGAGAATGGAACCGTAGAAGAACGATCCAAATCGATTCACCACTTCAATCAGAGACCCAAGCGATCCGGCCTGCACGGCGATCAGGCAGGCGAACACGCCCCAGAAGAACGTCGCGATCTTGGACACCCTGAGGTAATGCGTGTCCGACGCCTGTGGCCGGACCCACCGCTGGTAGAAGTCGATCACCGTGGCCGTGGACAGCGAATTGAGCTCGGCGGCAATCGACGACATGGCCGCCGCCATCACTGCCGCGATGAAGATACCGGCCATGCCTAACGGCAAGTGGTTGAGCACATAATCCGGCATCACGTAGTTCACGTCCCGCGTCGGCTCGCCGGTGACCGCCCCAGCCAGGGTCAGCGCTTCGCCACGGACTGCCTGCATCGCCGAATCGGCCGCCACAAAGACGCGGGCACCAACGGCATCACCGGCGCCCGCGTCCGCCAGCGCGCTGGCCGCATCGCGGCGGGCCTCAAAGCTCGCCTGGTATCGCTGTTCGAGGATGGCGTACCCCGCCGGATCCGCGGCGCGCACGCGCTGTTCGTGCGACGGGTTGAACAGCATCGGCGCGGGCTGGAACAGGTAGTACACGAAGATCAGCACCCCGATCAGCAGGATCAGCGCCTGGAGCGGGATCTTCCAGTACGCGCTCATCAGCAGCGAGCTGCGCGCTTCCTCGACCGATCGGGCGGTGAGATACCGTTGCACCTGGCTCTGGTCCGTCCCGAAATACGACAGCATCAGGAACGTGCCGCCGATGATACCCGACCAGAAGGTGTACTGCTTGGTGAGGTCAAAGTCGAAGTCGAAGACCTGGACCCGGCCGGCGGCTCCGGCCACGCGCAATGCGGCATCGGGACCGACCGGGAGCTGCATAACGAGGATGATCACGATCAGGAACAGCGCGCCGACGATCAGCACCATCTGCTTGACGTCGGCCCAGGTCACGGCCTGCACTCCGCCGAACATCGTGTAGATGACCGTCGGGATCCCGATCAGACCGACCGAATACAGCAGCGGCCACCCGAAAATCGCCGAAAAGACGATCCCGGGCGCGGAGATGATGGCGCCGCACGACATGCCACGCGATACGAGAAAGAGGAAACTCGTCAGCGAGCGGGTCTTGGCGTCGAAGCGGCGTTCGAGGTACTCGTAGGCGGTGTACACCTTCGCGCCATGCAGGAAGGGCACCAGCGTCATGCCGAGGATGACCATGGCGATCGGCAGGCCGAAATAGAACTGCACGAACCGCATCCCGTCAGTCGCGCCCTGCCCCGTCGTGCCGATCATGGTCACGGCCGACATCTGTGTTGCCATGACCGAAAGGCCGACCGCCCACCATGGCAGGTTCCGGTTGGCGAGGAAGTACCCTTCGATGTGCGTGGTACCCTTCGCCCGTCGCAGGCCGTCCGTGATGACGTAAACCAGGTAGGCGACGACGATCAGCCAGTTGAGCCAGTGCATGCGCCTAACGCCCGTAGCGGGCCTGCAGCCACCAGAGCACGGCGAGGCTGATGACCTGGACGGTCATGACGCGGACCAGGACGTGACGGAAACTGCGACGCGGCTTCTCGGGCACACAGGCTCCGGGCGGTTTGAAGGAGGAACTTACTCCCGTGTTTTGCAGCGGGGCCAGCCTGTTGACATCAAAGGGATGCGCAGCACCTTCTCCGCAGCACCTTGCACCCCGTGCACCCTCCGCACCCAGGACACCCATGTCACGGATTCCACGCGCCGCAATCCTGTTCTTCATTGCGTTAGGCTGCACCGCCTCCGAAACCCCCGCCCCCGCCGAGGCCGGATCGCGCGCTCGCGCGCAAATCACCACCTCCGAGACCTTCGACGCGAAAAACGTTCCGCCGTACACGGGAACACACGACGCGTCATACGCCTACATCGATGCCAACATCCGCGCCCATACGGAAAACCTGCGCCGGTGGGTACGGCAGCGATCGGTCAGCGCGCAGAACCTGGGGATCACCGAGATGGCGGAGATGGTCCGCCGCGACCTCCAGTCCCTCGGCTTCAAGGAAGCGGAGCTGGTCACGACGAACGGCCACCCCGGCGTCTGGGGCTACTACGATGCCGGCGCCGAGAAGACGCTCGCTGTCTACATGATGTACGATGTGCAGCCGGTGGAACCGACCGGCTGGTCCGTGAACGCGTTTGACGGGGCGATCGTCGATCGCCCGCTGGGCAAGGTGCTCATGGCGCGTGGTGCCACGAACCAGAAGGCGCCCGAGCGCGCGTTCCTCAACGCGCTGGAAGCAATTATCAAATCGCAGGGAAAGCTCCCGGTGAACCTGATGATCGTCGCGGAAGGCGAAGAGGAACTGGGTTCGCCGAACTTTCCGCAGATCATCGACAAGTACGAGGATCGGCTGAAAACCGCATCCGGTGTGTTCTTCCCGTTCAACAGCCAGGAACCTGACGGCGACGTCAGCGTGTTCCTCGGCGTGAAGGGCATCGTGTCGTTCGAGCTCGAGGCGAAGGGCGGCGACCACGGGGGCCCGACCCGCTCCGAGATTCACGGTTCGTACAAGGTCATTACTGATTCGCCGGTCCTGCGACTGGCCCACGCGATCGCAAGCCTGACGACGCCTGACGGGAATACCATCCTCGTGCCTCGGTACTACGACGCCATTCGCCCGCCGTCGGACGAGGAGATGCAGCTCACCAACGGCATGCTGCCGCAGTGGATCGCGCAGGACAGCCTCGCCCGGGCAGGGCTCGGGGTGCGTCAGTGGGCAGGTGGAATCAGTGCCCGCGATGCGCTGATCGAATACCTGTTCAACACGACCATGAACGTCGATGGGATGTGGGCCGGCTATACCGGGCCCGGCATGAAGACGATCCTGCCACATATCGCGACAGCGAAAATGGATTCGCGACTGGTGCCCGATCAGGACCCCGATACCGCGCTGGCGCTCATCCGCGCGCACCTGGACGCGAAGGGATTCACCGATGTCCTGATCCGGAAGCTGAGCGGTTATCCGCCGGCGCAATCATCGGTGAGCGCGCCGCTCGTTCGCGCCGCGATCGGCACGTACCACAAGTACGGCTTTCCGCCGAGTGTGGCGCCGCGACTGGCCGGGAGCGCGCCATACTACGTGTTCACCAAGCGGTTGAACCTGCCGATGATCGCCGGCGGCATCGGGCACGGATCCGGCGCGCACGGTCCGGACGAATACATGGTCATCGAGCCGAAGGCGGGATCGAACGTCGCAGGGCTCGCGGCTATTGAGAAATTCTACGTCGACCTGTTGTACGCGCTGGCTGAAGCTCGTTAAGAAAGCGGATGTGGGAGGTGGGATGTGGGAGGACCCGATGGCCGAGCAAATCAGATCGATCGGCGTTTGAATTTTCCCATCCCACGTCCCACATCCACTTACCTACTGCGCCGGCCTGGAAGCTTTCGCGGCCAGCAGGTTAACAAAGAGCCGTGCCGCTCCCGGAACCCCGTTAGGCAGCTGGCGGAAAAAAGCCAGCGTGGTATAGACATAGGTCCCGCGCCCAAGGGGCGCCACCAGCAGCGCTCCTCGACTGGGCTGCTCGCCGGGATCGTTCATTGCCAGCACGGGCGTATACGCGGGGTCAAAGGTGCGCGGCATGTACAGGGACCGATCCTGGATCCACCCCTCGAAGTCGCGGGTGGTGATCCGGTTCGGCGATCGTAGCACGGCCGCATCAGTATCGAGGATCGTGACCGGCGCGTTTTCGTTCGTGACCCGGTCGTGCGGGCGGTTGATCGTGATCGGGTACGGCATGATGCCAGGCTGCTGCATCTCATACTGGCCATACTGTACAACGAGCGTGCCACCGGCGCGGGCGTAGTCGAGCAGCCGGGCGTTGTTGGCCACGAGGGCCGGCTGCGTTTCGTAGGCGCGCGGACCCACGACGATCGCGGTGTACCCGGTCAGGTCCACCTGACCTAACGTGGCCGGATTGAGGCGGGTGACGGTGACGCCGAGTTGTTCGAGCGCGGGCGCGCTATTGTCGCCGACGCCCTGGATATATCCGACGCGCATGTTCGCCGTTCCCGCAACATCGACCGACTCGATCGTCAGGCGGGAAGGCCGGTACATGCGTCGCGGCGAGATGTGCTCGTAGTCGATCGTCGCGTATCCCTGCGCATACTCCTTCCCGTCCAGGGTGGCCACAGCCTCGATCACGTGGCGACCAGCGGGGAGCGTCCCGCGAACGCGGAAGGGGACGGTGCGCGCCGAACCGGCTCGAGGCAATGTCACCGAACGCGTGCTCGAATCGGTGGTCAGGCCAGTCGGAAGGCGAAGCGTGACGTCGACGGCACGTGTGGCTGTATCCGGCTGCCAGACGTGAACGCGCAGTTCACGTTCGATCGGTACTCGGGCAGGTGCGTATTCGAATTCCTGGTCCAACCGTACAGAGACTGCCGGCACGCCGGCGATTGGTCGCCTGATTTCTCCCCGCACCTGATCGGCGTAGCGATACACCACCGGTGCGGTCAATATGAACGAGGCACTGTCCACCGTAACCAGAAGCAACACGTTGGCTTCTGAACGCACTGATCCTTCGTCTGCCGTGCTGCGAAGGTTGGCGAACATCGCGCCGGAACGAGGCTGGGCGAGCCACCATGGTGCTGTCACCGCACCGGTGCGTGCAAAGGGTTGTCCGCTAAACTGCCTGACGAGGGCGCTGTCCGGCGGCACGGTTACGATTGCTGGATGACTCAGTATCGTACCGTCGATGTTCGCATTGTCGGTCACGTGTACCGGCAATCGTCCGCGGTTATACACGGTCATTGTACCTGCAACTGGCTGATCGATTGCCCAGAGCTCACGAGACGCTACCGCATCGAGCACGATACCGCTCGCTAGGCGGAGCGCATTTCCAACCCGCTCCCGCGCCACACCAATGCTCCTGCCGATGTCGCCCTCGGCAATACCACCAGGCGGGGTGCCGGTCACACCCGGCTCGGGACCTGCCAGTGCGACGCTGCCCGGAGGCCACCTGCACGGTTCGTACAGTTCGCGGGTGCAGATCCTCGACAATAGTCGCTGTATTCGCGCGAGTGCGGGAATGGACCGTTCCGGCGAGTATGCATCGAACGACCGCTGAGCTTCAGCAAATGCCGGCGGCAGCGAATCGAGCGAGGCACGGGAACCCCCATCGGTCACACGCGCGCGGAACCGGGTCCACGATGTGTCCATTCCATCGAAAATCGACTGCTCCGCCTTCGGATCCACGGGCGCCGGGACTCGCGACGCCTGGCGCTGCAGGTAGTCCAGGCGGACGCCTAACGGCTGCAACGTGCCGAACGCCTGCGACCGGTGCTGCGACCGGCTGATCGCCGCGATCTCCGCGTACGAGCGCCCGAGGACCGGATCGTATTCGCCCACATTCATCGTGAACGTCGCGCTGTCGCGGCGGAAGCTCGCGCCGCGGTAGAACTTCGACACCGTCCATGCGCCATACCCGTGCGTCGACGCACGCGGGACGCGCGCCGTGTCGCCTGACCAGTCGTATGCCTCCCGCGCGAGGATACCGGCTGCCTGGTGCTGGCCGTGGCCGTCGCGCGGCGTGCCGGTGAAGACGCTGATGATCACATGCGGCTTGAACGACCGCACGACCGTCAACACGTCGCGCAGCAGCGAATCGTGCGGCCACTGGGTAAACGCTTCCTCGGCGTTTTTGCTGAAGCCGTAGTCGTAGGCGCGCGTGAAGAACTGCTTCCCGCCATCCACGCGGCGCGCGGCAAGGAGTTCCTCGGTCCGGATGACGCCCAGTGCCTCACCCAGTTCATTGCCGATGATGTTCTGCCCGCCATCGCCGCGCGTCAGGGAGAGATACGCCGTTTCGACGTTCCGGCCACGCGAGAGCCAGGTGATGACCTGGGTATCCTCATCGTCCGGGTGCGCGCCGATGATCAACACCCGCGTCGAGACACCCAGGCCGCGCAATGCAGCGCCTAACGCCGATGCCCCACGATCCTGCGCAACGGCGGGTCGCGGCTGCACGCCCCCAATCGTGGCGCAGGCTGTTAGGAACAGGATGGCGGGCATTTGCCATCTCCCATCCTCCATCCGCCATCTCACCGACCTGCTCCCATCCTCGGCGCCCGCATCCCGGCCACGTTAGGCGCGGCCCAGGCCTCGCCGACGATGCGTGCCTGTTCGGTCTGGTGCGTCGCGAAATACCCCTCGGCCGGGCTGGCCCGCTCGGGTCGGCCCACGTAGCGGATGATGAGTGCATTCCCCGCAGACGCGCGCAGCCGGGGCGCCACGAAACTCCACGCGCCCATGTTCTTCGGCTCCTCCTGCGCCCACACGATCTCGACCACGTTCGGGTACATGTCGACGACGCGCGAGACTTCTTCATGTGGCCACGGGTACAGCTCTTCCACCCGCGCAACGGCGATATGGCCAGGCCGTCCCTCGGCCACCAGCTCGTAATACAGCTTCCCCGTTGTAAACACGAGCCGCGTGACATCATCGCGACGTGCCACGCCTGGATCGTCGATGACTCGCTTGAACCCGGCCTGCGTCAGCTCTTCGACTTTCGAGGCGGCCGCGGGAAGACGCAGCATCGACTTCGGCTGCATGAGGACGAGCGGGCGCCGCACCGGATCCTTCGCCTGACGGCGGAGGATGTGGAAGTACTGCGCCGGCGACGTGGGATAGGCGACACGCATGTTCCCTTCAGCGCACAGCTGGAGGAAGCGCTCGAGACGAGCGCTGGAATGCTCAGGACCCTGCCCTTCGTAGCCGTGCGGGAGGAGCAGCACTACTGAAGAGTCCTGCCCCCACTTGGCCGTGTCGGCGGCGATGAACTGGTCGATGATCGGCTGCGCCACGTTCACGAAGTCGCCGAACTGCGCCTCCCAGAGGACCAGCGCCTCCGGATGGGCCGTGGAATACCCGTATTCGAAGCCGAGGACTGCCATCTCCGACAACGGGCTGTTCCAGACTTCGAAGCGGCCGGATGCGTTAGGCAGGTGTTGCAGCGGTATCCATGCTGTCCCGTTCTCCGAGTCGTACAGGACCGCGTGACGATGAGAGAACGTGCCGCGCTCGGAGTCCTGGCCGGTCAGGCGGACGTCCACGCCCTCTACCAGTAACGACGCGAACGCCAGCGATTCCGCGTGCCCCCAGTCGATCCCCCCGCTTTCGCCAACGGCTTCCCTTCGCCTCTCGAGTTGCTTGGCCAGGCGAGGGTGCACGTGCAAACTCTCTGGCCACGTCAGCAGCCGCTCGTTGAGCGCGATGAGTGATTCAGCCCGTACCGCCGTTGGCCCCGGCGGCACCGGAGCAGGTTCGGGTTGTTCCGGTTCGTGTGACGGCGCTGCGTCGCGATTCGCGTGCGCCGCTTCCAGCCCGTCCATCACGGCCTTCTCTTCGGCGGCGACGTCTGCTTCCGTGACCACGCCGTCCTTGATCAACCGGTCGGCGAGCACCCGGCGCGGTGTTGGATGTGCCCGAATGGCCTGGTACAACGTCGGCTGCGTGAATGAAGGCTCGTCTCCCTCGTTATGTCCCCACCGGCGGTAGCCCACGAGATCGATCAGGAAGTCCTTTGCGAACTCGTGCCGGTACGCGATCCCCAGCCGGACTGCGGCGATGCAGGCCTCGGGATCATCGGCATTGACGTGGACGATCGGCACCTCGAAGCCCTTGGCGAGGTCGGACGCGTAGTAGGTCGAGCGTCCGTCGTTAGGGTTGGTCGTGAAGCCGACCTGGTTGTTGGCGATGATGTGGAGCGTCCCACCGACGCCGTAGCCGCGCAGCGCCGACAGGTTGAATGTCTCCGCCACAATGCCTTCACCCGGGAAGGCGGCATCGCCGTGCACGAGGATCGGCAGTACCGACGCGCCGCGACCGTCGGGTGCCCCGTAGGCCCGACCGTATCCGCGTTGTTTCGCGCGCGCGAGACCTTCCAGCACGGGGTTCACGACCTCGAGGTGGCTCGGATTCGGCACCAGCGTCAGGCGCACGTGACGGTCGTCGCCAAAGGCACGCTGTGATTCGAAGCCGAGGTGGTACTTCACGTCGCCGGTCTCGCTGTCGGCGAGGTCAGCGTGCTTTCCGTCAAATTCATCAAATACGGTGCCGTACGGCTTGCCGAGGATATGGGCCAGCACGTTGATGCGGCCGCGGTGCGCCATGCCCATGACCACTTCGCGCGCGCCAAACATGGCGGCATCGTGGATCGCGATGTCGAGCATGGGGACCAGCGCATCGGTCCCCTCGATCGAAAATCGCTTCACGTTGACGTACTTGCGATGGATGAAGCGCTCGAGCGCGTCGACCTCGGTCAGCCGTCGCAGCAGCGTCCTCTGCTCCTCGGGCGACAACTTGCGCCGGAGTTCTTCACGTTCGATGACCCGCCGGAACCACTGGCGCTCTCCTTCATTCTCGATATGCTCGAACTCGAAGGCGAGGTTCGACTGATACAGCGACCGCAACCTGGCGGCGACATCGGCGGCCGTGCCGGTCTCGAAGCCCAACGCCTGCGCAGGTACCAGGGCAAGGTCCTCTTCGGCGATACCGTGGAAGGACGGCTGCAATTCCGCCGCACCCGGCGGTTGCGAGCCTAACGGGTCCGTTTGTACCGCGAAATGGCCATAGATCCGGATCGCATCCATGAGCGCGGCAGCACCGGCAACGCGCCGCAGGAAGGCGACATCGGGTGCACCCGGGCTCCCTGTTGTCGTGCTGGCCGGCGCGCCCGCGCTTCCCGACAAGGCTTCCGCGAACCGGAAGTATTGCCGCCATGCTTCGTCGACTGAATCCGGGTCGCGCCGAAAGCGCTCGAACATCTCGGCGACGTACCCGTCGTTATACACGCCCGTGATAGGGAGACTGGTCATGCCCTGAATTTACAAGCTGGACGCCGGAGGGATCGACGGGATTACGGCCTCGCGTCGCGGCGTGTTGCCCGCGCCTTCGACGTGAGGGGAACGGTTCCAGTGAGGACATGGACACGGAGACCACCGTTCGTGGTCTTCACCCGCGTCTCGAGTGGGAAACCGAGGAGCTGTTCGGATTGGGGCGGCGCGAGCAGTGCGATGTGCCACCCACCGAACTCCTCCCGTAAGTGGTCACCGAACTGTGACATCAGCCGGCGCGAGTCAGTGCGGTCTCCGAGTCGCACGCCGTATGGAGGATTCGACACGATCCACCCGGGTGCGGCCGGCGCTTTCACGGTCAATGCGTCCGCTTTTTCAAGATTCACAAGGCTTTGGACGCGTGCGCGTTGGGCATTTTCGGTCGCGGCGCGCAGAGCCGCTGTACTCCTGTCCGATCCCAGCACGTGGCCAGCTCCGTCCCGCCGCTCCATGGCAACGGCCTCTGCCAGCGTCTCTTTCCATCCGGCCGAATCGAACCCCGGCCAGCACATGAAACGGAAACGCCGGTTCTTGCCGGGAGCAGTGTGCGTCGCCAGAAGCGCCGCTTCAATCGGGATTGTGCCAGATCCACAAAACGGATCGATCACCGGCGACTGTCGATCCCAACCGCTCGCCAGCAGGAGCGCCGCCGCCAGCGTTTCGCGCATCGGCGCCTGGGTAACACTGGTCCGGTAACCGCGTTGGTGGAGGTGCGCACCCGACGAGTCGGCGCTGATGGTGCAGCGGTCGCGGTCGAGTCGTACCACGATGAGCTGAGAGGCATCACCGTTGGCTTCGCCCTCGCCATCGTCACCGGACGCCGAAACATCAGCACCGGCGCGGTTTGCGAGATCGCGCGCAATCCGTTCGGCGACCGCGTCACTGTGATACAGCCGGGACTTCCGGCACGTCACCCGTAGCGTCACCGGCTCACCCTTCGCCAGAACTGTTTCCCACGCGACCCGTTTGGAACGCCGTTCCAGATCCGCAAAGGTCAGCGCCTTGAACTCGGCGAGACGAACCAGGACCCGGCTGGCGGTTCTCAGGTTCAGGTTCGCGGCATACAGCTGACGTGGCGATGCGTTGAACTCGACGCCGCCATCCACCGACGCTGTGCCGGCTATTCCGAGCTGATTGAGCTCGCTGGCAACGATTGGCTCGAGTCCAGGGGCCGCAACCGCAAAAGCCTCATACATCAGATGTCGGAGAGTGGATGGCCGATGGCGGATAGGTCACGCGTTACGCTTCTCGCGTCCCTTGAGCCGATACCAGAAGAGTGCCGCAAAGATCAGCGCGTAGAACAGTGGCTCCCGGATGTCACGCTTGACAGCCATGTAGTAATGAATCATCCCGAGCACCACGGCCGGAAAGATCAGCCAGTGCAGCGCATTCCAGCGCTTGTTGCCCAGCCGCTTGATCCATCCCTTGGTCGACGTGATCGCCAGCGGAACGAGCAGAAGAAATCCGGCCATGCCTAACGTGATGTACAACCGGTCGGAGACGTCCTCGACCAGCAGCGACCAGTTGAGCTCCGCGTCGAGCACGAAGTAGATGGTCAGGTGGCAGAAGATGTAGAAAAAGGCGATGAGTCCGAAGATGCGCCGGTAGCGGATGAGCCACCCCCAGCCGGTCACCTTGATCACCGGGCTGACCATGAGCGTCAGCACCAGGAAGCGGATGTTCCATTCGCCCATGAAGTGCTCCATCTCCTTCACGGGATTGGAGCCGAGGAGGCGCGTGCCGCGGGTGAGGTCGGACCAGAGGGCGTAGGCGATCCACGCAGCGGGCAGGAGGCTGATCGCAATGACGGGATATTTCACCCATTGCGGTGCCTTGATGCGAGGGACGTTGAAACGATTGCGTGTTCTGGCGCGGGCGACCCTACCTTCCTCGGCGGGGGGGCCCCCCCGCGGACGTGATCCCGCTTCCGCAGGAAGGTTGGGCGCCATCAGCTGCGTACTGATTGCTGATTGCTGATGCTGCACGCTGCGTGCTGGTAATGGTGCTTCGGTTCTGTTGCAGTTCCGGCTCCAGCACCAGCAGCGTGCACGATGCAGCAGCAATCAGCAATCAGCACGCAGCTGCGTCCCATTCAGTAAAACTTCCGCAGGTCCATTCCGGAATAAAGGCTCGCCACCTGATCATAGCCGTTGAACATCAACGTCGGCTTCTTGCGGATCGACCCGATCACCTGCTCCCGCGCCTGGCTCCACCGCGGATGGTTCACCGTGGGATTCACGTTGGCGTAAAAGCCGTATTCGTGCGGCGCCGCCTTGTTCCACGCGGTGGCCGGTTCCTTGTCCGTGAACCGTATCCGCACGATCGACTTGCACCCCTTGAAGCCGTACTTCCACGGCACCACGTGACGCAGCGGGGCGCCATTCTGGTTAGGCAGGTCGACGCCGTAGACACCCGTCACGAACATCGCCAAAGGGTGCATCGCTTCGTCCAGCCGGAGGCCTTCAACGTACGGCCAGTCCAGCACGGGAAACCGCTGCCCGGGCATCTGCTTCGGGTCCATCAACGTGGTGAGCTCGATGTACTTCGCCGACGGCAACGGCTCGACGCGCTTGATGAGGTCTGCCATCGGGAATCCGCGCCACGGCACCACCATCGACCACCCCTCGACACACCGGTGACGATAGATGCGATCCTCGACCTTATGTGGCTTGATGAGATCCTCGAGCTGGTAATCGGCCGGCTTTTTCACCATCCCGTCCACCTTGACCGTCCACGGCTTCGCCTTGAAGTTCCGCGCGTTAGGTGCCGGGTCGTCCTTGGCGGTCCCGAACTCGTAGAAGTTGTTGTAGGTCGTGACGTCCACCCAGTCCGTCAGGTCGCCGCGCAGCTCTTCGCCGATCGCGACTTTTTCGACTTTCCCCGGACCCTGCTGCGGGACCGGGGGACGAAGCCGCGACATCGCCTCGGCGACGTTCGGCAAGGCAACGGTCGCCGCGGCCGCGCCAAGCAGACCGGCTTCGCGCAGGAACTCACGCCGATTGCGATAAACCGACTCGTCCGTGATTTCGGACGACTTGATGGCGTGCGGTGGTGTGACCCGAATGAGCATCCCCGGACTCCTGGCAGTGGCCGAACCCGACTGGCCGGCATCCGAAGATATCGCCCGAGAACGCCTTTTGGTTCCCGGTGAGCCCGGAATACCGCGTGTGCCGAACCGGAAATGCCGCTTCCGGAGTCAGCAGCCGGCGGACGTACTCACGCCAAACCCCCCATCGGCCGACCGTCCGTGTTTGCTCAGCGCGCTCCACAAAATCGAGTCGCGGATCTCACGAATGGTTTCCTGTGCGATGGCCGGGTCCCACGGCGCGCCCGACAGCGCACGCAGCCTGGCCGGACTGACATAAGGACGGTGGTTCGCGAACTCGGCCCATTGCCGAACGACGCCCTTCGCTCGCGCTTCGGCCGCGTACTGCACAGCTGCGTGAATGGTGCCGGCATCGTCCGACCCTGCAAACGATTTCACGAGGCACATCCACGAACCACTTCCCATTATCGGTCTCCTTCCCTGATCGTACTCGTTCAGACCCCACGGTCCAAACACAGGCTTGTCCAGGGTGAACCGGTCGAGCGGCGCCTCGAGCACTCGCCGAACCGCTTCGTGCACCGAAAGACGTCGCTCCGCTCCAAACAGCCCTGAAAACCAGTCGCGGGTCGCTTCGGGAACAAGGGTCAATCCATCGAGCGCGCGCAGCGTCGCGCTGCCGCCGTCGCGTGCAGCTTCGGGGGTAATAGCCGACGCATAACCGGTCAGCACCGGATCCTGCGCCGCGCTCAGATGGCCGTTGATTCGCCCCTCGCGCGCCAGCGAAGCACTCACGAACCAGTCGACGTTTCGCGCCAGCACTTCTGTGGGCCGGGCAACGCCGGTCATACGCGCACCGATGCTGTCACTGCGCGGGGCGCTGGCCATCTGGCGCACGGCCCCCGCGAGCCGATCGACTGACTGCCGCAGGGCGTGGTCGGTCCGATACCAGCCCGTGCCGCCGTACGCACGTTTCGCGGCCTGCCAGTCGAGGTCATGCGCGAACTCGTGCGCCATGACGCCGCTGTGGCTCACCGGGGGGAAATAGATCGTGCGACGGATCGGGTCGTGCAGCGCCAGTGCGCGATCGCCTAACGGGCTCGTGCCGAAATGGACCCGCAATCCTCGTGGCTCGAAGCCGGGGAGCACGCGTCGCATGTCGAGGATGGCGTTTTCAAGGGTGCGCTGGTAGAACGGACGCCAGTTAGCCCGCGCACCGGCGTCGTAGGAAACGGTCACGCCAAAGCGTGCCTGCAGGTCGCGAACGGTGGGGGCGGGATCTCCAGGTAACCAGGCACGTTCCTGCGCAAATGGACGCAGCGCCACGGCGGCCGTCAGGATCGCCGCATCTGCCTCAGGAACAGGAACGCTTGCGCGCGCCGTCAGCACGGCGAACTCCGCCGCCAGCGTCTCCTCATTGGAGATTCGCTCGATGAACCGGAGCCTCGTCAGGCGATCCTTGTTCCAGGTACTGCGGATCAATCCGCTGTAGCCGCGCACCGCGACCGTGATCGCCGCGAGGGGCGGCAGGTCTCTCGCGGCTGCCACCGCCGCCATGCGATTCGGGAGCGCGTCGCCCCGGGTCCGCTCGACGTTTCGTCCATGAAGCGTGCGAGCGCTTTCCGTGAACGAACCACTGGAGTCGTCGACGGATTCGATCCGTGCCAGCAGCGCCGGCAGCGCTTCCACCGCATCCTGTTCGTCGCGAGCGGTCAGCGGAACGATCACTGGGCGCTCCACGTCGAACTTTCGTGTGGTCCGCCAGATTTTCATCAGGGTCAGGCGACTGATGCCGTCCCGGTCGGCGACCGTGAACAGCGCGCGCGCATCACGCATGGACAGGATACGGTCGCGCGATTGGGCGGCTGCCGCCGTGGCAATCTCCGGTGCACGCCGCGAAACGGCGCCGGAAGCGGAGGCGAGCCGATACGCGAGCCTCACGGCCAGTTCGCCAACCCGCGGATCAGTGTGCGACGCGATCACGCTATCGATGATCGCCTGGTGCTGCGTCCCCAGTTCCTGACCGCTGGCGCCGATCGTAGAAACGAGGTTGAGCGCCTCGGGTCGAGGCCAATACGCGTCGCCCATCATGGTGCGCGCCAGCATCGCTTCACCGAGTTCGGCCGATCTCCTGGAATCAAGCGCGGGGTCGCGAAGCACCTGGTCGATCAGCCGGAACGGGCTGCCGAGTCCGAGTCGCAACCGTTCCAGATACAGCGCCGCTAGCGCGTCAGGTGACGAAATGGACGTGAAGGGCCGGGTCGCAATGCCATTTTCCAGGGAATCCGCGAACGCCAGTCCAACGCCCGCTTCCAGGATCATCTCCCGCTCGCGAACTCCCTTTTCGACGTGCGACCGCCAGATCCCGGTGCCCGCGATCACCGAAATCGCGAGCGCCGTAACCCCAATCGCATATCCTCGCAAACCACCAAGCCGCATGTTTTGCTCGATTTGGCCGCACCGGGCTCTACTAAATAGTGCAGACTGGTACACCACGTCCGCACGATCTCTCCGTCTACAGTCTTCCGACACTTCGAGCCATGGTTTCGTCACCGGCATCGGCACGTCGGCCGCTGGCGCCGCTTAGGTTCCTCGCGTGCTGACGCGACTCTTCCACTCCGCTTGTCTCTCCGGTTTCGTGATCTGCGTTCCGGTGACCGCCGGTGCGCAGGTGCAAACGGCGAATGTCGGACTGCACGCCGTCGGCGCGATCGGAATTCAGGGAGGATTCGCTCGACTCGAGCGGTCGAGTAAGGGACAGGAAGGTGGTTTACTGCTTGACGTTGGATGGCTTCGCGGCCAATCGCTTCGGTTGCAGACTGAACTCTCGGTCCTCCGCGCGTCACTGACTGAATATGTGGAGGTCGAGGATTCCACGTTTCGTGGCGATTACTACGACCTCAGTGGCAGTGTCACCGCGATCTGGTTGACCAGCCACAGTGCTAAGGTTTCTCCTTATGCGCTTGCTGGAATCTCCGTTCATGCGCTTTCGAGCGCATTCCAAACGGCGGTCCTCGACCAGCGCTACAACGCAAACCGGTTTGGCAGCCAGATCGGCGCCGGAATCCGGTTGCGGCTTGGCAGTTCACGGCAAGCACTGTTCTTCGAAGGCCGTCGCATCATCGCCGACCAGGTGGACCGAACAGTGTTGAGGGCGGGTGGCTTGGTGTTGCTGAATGACCTGTACCGTTGACGGACACGGTCAGCTAATGCCAGAAGCAGCCCGTAATCGCAAACCAGCACGATCGAAGGCCAAGCCTGCTCCTCGCGACGCCGCCGCCAACGCTGCCTACGCGGTGAAGTGGCTGCAGCAACGCGGAACCGAGGCAAACCGGGAGGGACTCGCACGGTATGGCATCGTGGCGAAGAACGTCATCGGCGTCTCGGTTGGAACGATGCGGATTCTGGTGAAGGAGCTCGGTCACGACCACGCGCTCTCAAAAGCTCTCTGGAAGACCGGCTATTACGAGGCGCGCATGTTGTCGGCGATGGTCGGCGAACCGCAGCGGGTGACGCCGGCCGAAATGGAACGGTATGCGAAAACGTTCGACAACTGGGCCATCTGCGACACCATGACATTTGTACTCTGGGACCGCTCGCCGCACGCATGGCCCAAGGTGCGGGAATGGTCCACGCGCGACGAGGAGTTCGTGAAGCGCGCCTCCTTTGCCATGCTGGCCAGCCTCACCGTGCACGACAAGTCAGCGCCCGACGAACGGTATCTCGAAGGCTTGCGGTTGATCGAGCGGGAAGCGACCGACAACCGCAATTTCGTGAAGAAGGCCGTAAACTGGGCGCTTCGCTCTATCGGTAAACGGAGTCCGATGCTCAACAAGGAAGCCATCGCCGTCGCGCGACGACTCTCCGATTCAGACGATGCTGCCTCGCGATGGGTCGGAAAGGATGCGCTGCGAGAACTAACCAGCCCCGCGGTTCAACGGCGACTGTCTCGGAAGCGCGCTCGCTGACCCTAACGCGACTCGAGCGTTTCGGCGATCGCCGATTGAAATCCCGGAGAACCCCAGTCCCGCATATCCTCCGTGACCTGGGAACCGGCGGCGATGAGCAGTCGAGCGACGGTGGCGTGGTCCGCCTTGGGGTTGCCGCAGTTCACCGAACCATGACTGCACCAGCTGAGCGGTGTTCCACCATATGAGGGCTCGCGCACGTCGATGAGCGCTCGCCCGGATGAATAGGTGAGGATCGCCATCACACATTCCACCGATCCTTCCCAGGATGCGCAGTGCAGCGCGTTCGCTCCTTGCGGGCCGGGTACGGACGGGTCGAAGCCCAGTTCCATCAGGACTGCAACGGCGGACGCATTCGACGCCCACGCTTCGTCAGCGACAGCGCGATGCTGGTCCTTCATCTCCGAGACTAGCTCCGGGTGCTTCGCGACCAGGGCCCGAGCCTCGTCACCCTGGCCGAGATGACAGGCTAGAAGCAGAAGTTCGGTTGGGTTCGCGTACCGGCGCATGACGTCCAGAGTCGACTCATTGCCCCGCCGCGCGGCGACCTGCATCGGCGACAGGTTCGGGCCTAACGTCCACTGGTAGATGTGATAGCTACTCGGCGCCTTCTCGTCGTAATCACCCTGGCTGGTCCGTAACGAGAGGGCCCCGGGGTCACGCTCCAGGATTTTGCTGGCCTTGTCGGGCAGACCTAACGCGGCGGCGAGGAAGATGTCGACGGATGCACCGCGCTCGACGAGGTACCGGGCCAGGTCGATCCGCGAATCCTCGGGAACGATGACGTCACCGATCATCCATTCCGCGGGCGACGATCGATGATCCAGGTCACGGGCGTCCGGATCTGCTCCACGGGCCAGCAGGAGGTCAACGACGTCGCGTGACCTCGCGAAATGCAGCGGCGTCTGCCCGTCGCCGCCGCGCTCATGGACGCGGGACGGGTCCTCGTCCAGGATTCGCTCGAGAATGTCGGTTCGGCCCAGCCTCGCGGCGGCGCAGGCATCGGGAACGGCGCCGGCAGCGATGAGCCGGTCACTGACGTCGCCTGACGCGGCGTGTAACGGATGAAATCCACCGGCCCACCAGCTGCTTTTCCGGTTCGGATCGGCGCCGAACTCGAGCAGCGTGTCGACAATGTCCACGTTGCCGTCCCCCGCGACCGAAACGAGCGCCGGCGAATTGAAGCCGAACAACGGTTCGTTGATGGCCGACCTGGCTTCGGCGCTCTCCGACAACACCCGGCGAAGTTCAACCGCATCGCCGCGATTGACGGCGAGCTTGAAGCGATCGATTGCTGTTGTCTCCGTTGTCATGACCCAGTATGCCTGGCCAGGCGTGAAGCAGCCAGCCGCCGGTGTGCGCTACGAAGCCTTACAACCCGCCGTCCGCGGCGACGGCCGCCGCATTGATCGTTGCCCGGGCCTTGGCGAGGACCTCGAGCGCGCGCTTCAACTCCTTCCGGCAAACCTGCGTGGCTTTTTCACCCGGATTTCCGCACTCTGCTACGCCAAGGAGGATCTGGGCTTTCTCAACGGCGAGGTCCGCCTCGTCGAATTTCGGATCGTGAAAGCGCCCAGCAGCCACGGCCGCAGTGGTCAGGATCGCCATGCCAATGGTGGACCCGACCACCAGGCGACGCAGCCGCCGCTCTACCATCCGTTTCACGAACCCATGCATAACGACCTCGCCGGAGATTTCAACGCGGCGCATCCTAATGCCGGACTCGTTATGCTGACGGGCTCTACGTCACAATGCCTGGCGATTTCACTCGTTATGGTCGCGCGTGCCGTGTGCCTAACGTCTGTTGAAATCCCGGCATGTCCAACAAATGTGACTACTTCTTCAGCGCCCCGTCGCCCGGGCGGTACCGGACGACCGCCTGCGCGTCGATGTCCTTTTCCGAAAATGCCACGCGCTTGAGATCGCCCTTGGCAAAGCGTTCAGCCTGGTCCGCGTGCCAGCGCGACGTAGAGTCGGGACTTTCCCCATACGCGAGCACCGAATACGCCCTGGGAACGTCGGTGAACTCGACTGCCAGCACCCATCCATCGCCGCCATTGGCGCTCAACTTTCCGTCGGGATCGCGGGCGAAGTTGAGGACCCGGAAGCAGCCTAACGCTCCACCGCACCCGCCCACCGGGACGTCAACGGAGCCACGTCGCACGCGATGCACTTCGCCCCAGGTCACGTCCCAGCGCCCGTACCGCCGCGCTGTTTCGGTCACCGCCCAGGCGAACGCCTCCGCAGCCTTCGTCTTGTCGCTCAGTCCCACCGGTGTTCGCGTCGGATCACTCGCCTGCCACCGCTTGGCATACCGCAGCGAATCGGGAAACCCCTGACCGTATCGCTGCCACCAGACTTCGAACAACGAACCGCCCCGGCTCGACGGCTCCGATGTGTTGTCCCACTTCTCGATCATCGCCAGCGCCGCGGCGACGTCGCCGGTGGGATTGGTCGCCTTCACGGCCGCGATCAGGTCCGGCTTCACCCGGTCCGCGAGCAGCATGCGATAGCTGTGCTTCATCCGGATGACGTCCTCGAGGGAGACTTTCTTCGTCCCGCTCACCAGATCAAGCCCGTGCTGGCTCCGCAGCGAAAGCGATGGCCGCTCGAAATTCGGATAGGGATTGTTGGTGTCGAGCGGCGCCCGGAGGTTCGTCCAGTGCGGCGAGCTGTTCTCGTTATGTACGTACCCGCCACGGGGATTGAGGACCTGCGGCAGCGAGTCGTATGGCACATACCGCGTCCAGAGCTGGCGGGTGGTCCGCGCTGGAACCGCCACCGTGTCTTCCCCGGGCGAGTGAGGCAACAGCGGGAGCGCCGCGTTCCACACGTAATAGATGTTCCCCGCGCGATCGGCATAGGTGAAGTTCGACGTCATGCGTGCACGCATCCGCATCGCGTCCTTCCATTCGTCCAGTGACGTCGCGCGCATCATCCTCAGGAACTGTTCCCCAGCCCGGTAGTCGCCTTCACCGGCCGTTTTCACGACGTAGATCTTCCCGTTCGCGCGATGGACGACCGGTCCGATCGCGGTGTGCCACTGTTCGCGCGTCTCGTTCGAAAACGCATCGCCATTCTTATAGGAAACGGTGGCGTATTCGCGCCTCAACGGCAGCGACGCCCCGTCCATGATGTAGTGACCTGGATTGACCGAATCCGCGTCGAGCGCGTACAGCTCGTCGAGGTCCTGGGCGTTGTTGGTGGTGGCGAAGCCGAGGTGGCGATTGAATCCGCCGATCACCACGAACGGACCACCGATCCGGAAGTCACCGTAGAAATCCACGATGCCCGGCACTGTCAGGTGTGCTTCGTAGTATCCGGAGTTCCAGGCCAGGTGCGGGTTGCGCAGCAGGATCGCGCGACCGGATTTCGTCCGACTCGGCGCAAACGCCCAGGCGTTCGATCCAACATTGTCGACCGTCTGTTCTTCCGTGTCGTCGCCCCCCGTTCCTGTCGCCACGCGACCCACCTGTTCCAGCATTCGCCGGTACGACCGGATCGCTCCACCTGACGTGCCGCCGACGTCCTGCGCCGCCACGTCGTACCCGGTGAAACGCGGCATCCCCGGCGGGAAATCTTCTGGATTGAGCTCGATGTACCGGTTCAATCCGACCGCGAACCCTTCGTACACGTCACGCGTGAGCTCATCGAGTCGATGATAGTTCTCGATTGCGCGGTGCTTGTCGTACCACACCGAGAAATCAGACTCAATGCTGTCGCGTCCGTAGACGCGACTCATATTGCCGCTCACACGCAGGATGGTCATCGCGGTCCGGGGGCCGTAATCCTCGGACATCACCCACGCGAGCCCGTACGATCCGGCACGCAATGACGTGGCCCGAATGTGGGGCACGCCATGTTCGGTGCGTATGATCTCGACGTCCTTCCAGAGTTCT
>DASRPK010000301.1:0-3081 GCA_035646395.1 Gemmatimonadaceae bacterium
TAAAGCTGCCTTTCACATGCCCAAACAGTTCGGACTCCAGCAGCGAATCGGTCAGGGCGGCACAGTTGATGGCAATGAAGGGGCGCGGCGCGCGCCGGGAATGGGCGTGCACGTGGCGGGCGACGAGGTCCTTGCCGACCCCGCTCTCGCCTGTGATCAGGACCTTGCCTTCGGACGTGGCGACCCGTGTGGCCGTCGCCAGGAGCGCAGCCATTTGCGGGTTCGCGACCACGAAGGCATTCGAATCCGCAACGTCTGCGCTGGCGCGCAGGAAATCACCTGACATCTGCTGGTACCGAGAGGAAATGTTGACGAATGAACCTGGGAACGTGATCCGCTCTGGGTCGCGGTTGATCGCGATCACGAAGCAAGATGCTTTCCGGATATAGAACTTTAGATCTAGGCGAGATTTGTGATCTGCCGCTAAAGGCAGAGCTGCGTTGTCGCCCTCGAGGAAGACAAATCAGATCGCAGCTGAGGTTTTTATCCGACTACTCGCGCTTCCGGCGCTTCGGCCAAAGCGCTCATCTCGGCAAATGCCCGTCGCAGCAGCCCTTTCTCCAACGAGGCTGTCAGGACGAACCTCGCCCCCACGTGATACAGAGAGCCTGCCCCCTCGATCGGTTGGCAGCGGACGATCTGCACGTCGTCGGCGAGTTCCCGACCGTCGATGATGCAGCAAAGCGTTCCTATCGTGCCTACCTCGAGCCGCGCGTTCGTCTCGAACAGGCACCCAGATGGGCTGCAATTGACGATTCTGGCCTGAAAGTCGCGCGCAAGCAGCGCAAGGCGCCCCGGTCGCGCGAGGGATGCTTCCGCTTGAATCATTGGGCGAGACCCCCGTCGAAGATCTCGTCGCTCGGCGGTTCAGCGGAGGCTCCGTTCAGATGGTGCAGCCGCAGCTGATGCCGGACTTTGCCGTCGATGACGATTGGCTGACTGTCCAGGACCTTCGCGCGGACATCGGAGTTGTCCTGCGGAAACTGGACCGACACCAGTTCTCCGATGACCCCAGGCTCGCGACTGAGGGCAATAGTGTGGTCCGGACGCGTATCTTGAACGACCACGTCCTGGAGAACCCGCAGCATGCCCTGGGGCGCCTGCAGGACGACGAATCGGACATGGCTCCGGCGACCGGACATTCCCACCTCACCGACAAAGGTGGCAAGGACAATGCCCGGCCAGCGGCGTGCGCTTGCAGGCAAAATCGTTCGGATTTTTGATGGTGCCAACCCGAAAGTGCTATCACGGCCGTATCCCGATGTGCGGGCGGTGAGGGGAATTTGTCTTGCCGGAGTCAGACCTGTTCCGCGGGCACGACGGCGAGGACATCCCCGGCCACGGTCTCCGCCGCGGCTAGCGTTCCGGCCGGGAGTTCGACGACGCCATAGGCGCGGAATGCCGCCGCGATCCGCCAGGGCCGGACGCCGTGGCACACCTTGACGATGGTCCCCTCGCGATTGATGAAGGCGATGTCGATCGGGAAGCGCATGAAAAAGGTGTGAACCGCGTTGGTCGGCGCGATGAGCATTGCCGCGCC
The DNA here is from genome assembly GCA_035646395.1 of Gemmatimonadaceae bacterium. Classification (GTDB taxonomy): domain Bacteria; phylum Gemmatimonadota; class Gemmatimonadetes; order Gemmatimonadales; family Gemmatimonadaceae; genus JABWBJ01. The sequence continues at coordinate 1,541 of DASRPK010000301.1, forward strand.
TTGCGGAAAAGACTGGTGGTGCAGGAGACCGACACGGCGCGTTTTGGAGTCGAAAGCGGAAATCAGGTCGTCCGCGATTACGCGGCCGTTTCGCATGTTGCGAATCACCTGTTTACCTTGCGGCCCGCGCAAGAGCGGCCGAAAGAATGAGCTGCTCACGAGTTCTCCTGCCGGCCAGAATTCCTGTGCGTTCGGGAATTCCGTCACCTCCGCGAGGACCAGATCGGCATCGCGCCTTTCCGTGCACGCGGTATTCGTCGAAAACCCACGGTGAATCGGTTATCGGCAGCGGCGCAGCGCTTTCTTCGCTGGCACAGCCGTTGCGAACCGATGAGCCTGGAATCATACTTTAGTGCCTGCTTCGCATCGTCCCAGTCGTGTGCGTCGTTTCGTCCTGGTTTCCCTCGCCGGTGCACTTTGTGTTTCGGGCATCGCGTATGGCACATGGGCGCTCGCTCCTACGCATGAAACGCCGCTCGAAGAATTCACATCAGGCGACCTCGCGACGTTGGAGGCAGTTGATGCGGCCGCGTCGGAGTACGGAAACGTCGATCGCCTTGTCTACCGCTATTCGGTGATTCCGGGCGGCGCGTACAACGCCGGAGAACTGCGACACGCAATTCAGGCCGACCCTGTCGTAGCGGCGCATTACGAAGATCTGGACCAATCAAAGCTGCAGGTGCGTACGGTCGCGCACGATCAATACGCGTACGTTTCCTATCGCAAGGGAGACGCGATTTACTGGACGAAGAACAAGGTGCTGCTGCGGCAAGGTGAAACCGTCATCACGGACGGCAGGAAGCTAATCCGCGGAAAATGCGGCAACTGCATTTCCTCGGCGCCGCAGCTCCCGACAGCATCCGGCGAACCCGATGTCGTCGAGTTCGACCGTCTGGCCGATCCGGTCGCCCCGCAGTTGACACGAACGGAAAAGCCGCTCGTGACACCCGCTCCCGCGCCGGTGGGTACACCATTCGCCGCAACGCCGGTCGAGCCGATTAACCCGCTGGCGGTGGGGCCACTCGGCAGCACCCCACTTGTGGCAGGAAACCGGAACCAGCCACTGAACGAAACAGACGTGCCTCCGCCGTCGCCGAGTACCCTCGGCCCCCGGGTTCCGTTGCCGCCGTTCACGCCCCAGCCGCCGGGCGTGTTCCCGACGCCGCCAGACCTGTCGCCGCCGGGTGGCACCCCGCCACCTCTGGTCCCCGAGGATGTTCCGCCGTCGTTTTCTCCACCACCTGACGGACCGATAACCCCGGTCAGCGATCCGGTGCCGGTTCCGGAAGCGGGCACGCTGCTGCTGGTCGCGGCCGGAGCGGCAACGCTGATGCGTAGACGACGTTCCCGCGTCAAATGACGCCGGAACGAAACGTCGCCATTCAGGTCATCGCCAGCCGAAACACAACCCCGCAATCATTCGAAGTCCAACGCGCAGGGCGCGAAGATCATTCACGTTGCCCCCCTTGCTGGTGCCGACCCGTGGGTGGAACGTTATGGGGCACTCCACTAACCGCTCGCCATTTGCCAACGCAGTGTCC
>DASRPK010000302.1:0-63155 GCA_035646395.1 Gemmatimonadaceae bacterium
TACCCGGTGACGAACACCGGCATGGGCGCCGGGATGATGCCGATGCACCGGTTCCTGGTCGGTGACGTCAGGCAGCCCCTGCTTGCGCTCCAGGTTGCGGTCGGGCTGCTGTTGCTGATCGCGTGCGCCAACGTCGGAAACCTGCTGCTCGTCCGGGCCGCCGATCGCGAGCGCGAGTCGGTGGTGCGGCTGGCGCTCGGCGCGGGTCGGGGACGGCTCGTCAGGCAGGCACTGAGCGAGAGCCTGGTGCTGTCGACGTTAGGTGGGCTGGGTGGCGTTGTGCTGGGTTGGGTGGGCACGCGCATCCTGGCGGCGTTGCAGCCGGACGGCATGCTTCCCGTTGGTGACATCACCGTGAACGTCAACGTCCTGCTCTTTGCCCTGGGCGTGTCGCTGGTCAGCGGGCTGCTCTTCGGCATGGGACCGGCGCTATGGTCGGGTCGGCGCGCGCCGGCCGAAGTGCTGAAGGAAGGGGGGCGCGGTGCAAGCCGGAACAGGTTGCGGCGCTGGAGCCATGCGTTGGCCGTCGCCGAGGTGGCGATTGCACTCGTGCTGTTGGCTGGCGCCGGTCTTCTCGTGCGCAGCTGGCTGCGCGTCCAATCCGTTGATCCCGGGTTCTCGTCGGAAGGATTACTGACCATGTCGGTGACTCTCCCCTCCGGCGACTTCGAGACGCAGCAGAAACGTGACGACTTTTTTGCGTTGGCCCTCGAGCGCCTGCGAGCGATTCCGGGAGTCGAGGGCGCCGCGACGATTGGCCGCCTGCCCATGACCGAAAGCGGATGGTCGAGTGACTTTGCGGTGGCCGGACGGTCTCGCGAGGAATTCGGTATCAGTGTTGTGCACCGGGAGATCTCACCGGACTACCACGCCGTGATGAAGATTCCGGTGATACAGGGCCGTGCATTCACCGAGGCAGACAACGCGAGTGCGCCGCCTGTGCTCCTCATCAACGACGCGCTTGCGAAGAAGTACTTTGCAAACGAAGATCCGATCGGCACGCGTGTCGCCTTTGACCGGTACCCCGATTCGACATCATTCTGGCGGACCATCGTGGGTGTCGTCGGCAGCGAGCGCCAGGAGGGACTCGAGCGGGAGGCGCGACCGGAGTTTTTCGCCCCCGTCGTCCAGGACGAAAACGGTCCACGGACGTTTGTCATCCGGTCGAGCGTTCCTCCGCTGTCGATCGTCAGTGCGGCCCGCACTGTACTCGGCGCAATAGACCGTCGCGTGGCGATCAATCGCGTCAGGCCGATGACCGAGATTCGCGATGCATCGCTGGCGAGGCGGAAATTCGTCATGACACTGGTGATCACGTTTGCTGGCGCGGGGCTGCTGCTGGCTTGCGTCGGCGTTTACGGCGTAATGGCGCAGCTGGCGCGTGGTCGTCGCCGCGAAATTGGAATCCGCGTGGCACTCGGCGCGCCGGCTACCGACATCAGGGCCATGGTCGTTCGACGGAGCCTGGTGCTTGGTCTCTCGGGAGTTGTCATCGGCGTCGCCGGATCGATCGCGATCAGCAAGGCGATGCAGACGCTGCTCTATGACATTTCGCCAGTCGATCCACTCACCCTGGCTATCGTTGGCTTCCTGCTCGCCGGTACGGCAGTCGCCGCGAGCATGCCGACAGCCTGGCGAGCCTCGCGGGTAAATCCGACGGAAACGTTGCGCGCGGAGTGACCAGAGCGGCCTGACTGGGGGAGGGTCGAAGTGATATCCTCCCTTCATGGTAGAAGTCCCGACGGCGCTCAAAGACGCCCTTGCCGATCGTTACGTCCTCGACGCCGAAATTGGTCGCGGCGGGATGGCGACCGTGTATCGTGCCGACGATGTGCGCCATGGTCGGCGCGTCGCCATCAAGGTGCTTCGTCCTGAACTCGTGTCGACGCTCGGTACCGAGCGGTTCATGAGGGAGATCGGGATCGCGGCGCGACTGACACATCCGCATATCGTGCCGCTCCTCGATTCGGGCACGGCCGACGGGATGCTCTATTACGTCGCGCAGTACGTGACCGGCGGTTCGCTACGCAACCGCCTGCGCTCGGATGGTCAGTTGCCAGTTCGAGAGGCCCTGCGGATCGCCGAAGAGGTTGGCGCTGGGCTCGACTTCGCGCATCGCAGTGGTATTGTGCACCGCGACGTGAAGCCGGAAAACATTCTCTTCACGGATGGGCACGCGGTATTGACCGACTTCGGCATCGCCCGCGCCAATTCGATCCGCACCGACTTTCGCACCGACGAAGGGATTGTTGTCGGCACGCCCGAATACATGAGCCCCGAACAGGCTGCCGGCGAAATGGACGTCACTGGTGCCAGCGACATCTACAGCCTCGCCTGCGTCGTGTATGAAATGCTTACTGGCCATCCGCCGTTTTCCGGTGGGTCAGCACAGTCGATCGTTGCACGTCACATCACCGAGGTGCCGCAAAGCGCTCGTGTCGCTCGACCTGAAGTTCCCGAAGGAGTCGTTCGCGCGTTGACCCGGGCGATGGCGAAAGATCCCCTCGAGCGCTTTGTGAGCATCGGCGCTTTCCTGACGGCGCTGGAGGACGATCCGGCGACTGCGGTCGGTGCCCGGATGCGGTCGATCGCCGTCCTGCCATTCGTGAACTCCAGCCCGGATCCGGAAAACGAATACCTGAGCGATGGGATCACCGACGAGTTGATCGACGCGCTGTCGAAAGTGAAAGGATTGCGGGTCGCGTCGAGAACGTCGGTGTTCGGCCTCAAGGGAAAACTGGAGGACGTGCGGGCCGTGGGAGCGTTGTTAGGCGTTTCCGCCGTAATCGAAGGGACCGTTCGGCGTTCGGGTGATCGCTTGCGGATCGCGGCGCGGCTGTCGTCCACGGACGATGCCACGTTGCTCTGGTCGCAGCGGTTTGACCGCACTCTCGAGGATGTGTTTGCGCTGCAGGATGAAATCGCTCACACCATCGTTGACGCGTTACGCGCCACGACATTTGCTGACCTGTCGGAACCGCTGCCGCAGCGGTATGCCGGAAACGCCAACGCCTACAGCCTGTACCTGAAGGGTCGCTACGAGTGGAACAAGCGGACGCAGGAGGGAGTTGCCGCCGGTATCAGGCACTTCCAGGAAGCGGTCACGATCGATCCTCGTTATGCTCCGGCATACGTCGGGTTGGCTGACTCCTATGCGCTCCACGTCGATTACCGCAGCGTGCCGGTGACCGAGGGGTTCGAGGCGGCCAAGGCATATGCGCGCAAGGCGATCGAGCTCGATGAGTCCCTCGCCGAAGCGCATGCATCGCTCGCCTGGAGCCTCTTCATCTACGACTGGGATTTCGCGGCCGCTGACCGTGAGTTCAAGCGTGCCATCGAACTGGCGCCGGGTTACGCCACGAGCCACCAGTGGTACGCGTTCCTGTTGATCGCCCGCGGGCAGATCGAAGAAGCGCTCATCGAAGCGCACATGTCGCAGGAGCTCGATCCGGGGTCTGTGAGTATTCGACGGGGACTGGGCGGCATTTATGCATACGCGCGTCGTTATGAACAGGCGCGGTATCACACCGAGCGCGCGATCGCCATGAATCCTCTCGCTGAAGAGAGTTATCGGCTGCTCGGCATGGCGCTGTTCCGCCAGGGGAAAGTCGAGGAAGCGGAGCGAGTCCTGCGGGAATCGGCGGCACTTCCTGGTGCCGGCCCGTACGCTGACGCCACTCTGGGATATGTGCTGGCCCAGCGTGGTAAGGTCGATGAAGCCAACGCAATCTGCGCGAAGCTGGAAGCCGCGGCGAAGGTTGGCTACGTGTCACCGGTTTCCTTCGGCACGCTGAGCTTGGGGCTGGGGCACTGGGAGGCCGCGCTGAACTGGATCCAGAAATCGATCGACGAACGTCGTGGGTGGTTCGTGTACGCGCGCGTGAACCCGATGTTCGACCCGTTACGCAACCATCCGCGCTTCATCGAGATGCAAAAGCATCTTGACCCTGCTGCTGGCTGACTTGATCAATCTTCGGAAACTCTGACATCAGGGCACGGGCGGTAAAACAATTATCACGCGGAGAACGCAGAGGATCCGCAGAGACAGCAAGTACCGACCGTCGAAATGTTTCGGTGTTCTTTCTGTTCGAAGTGTGCAATGTTTTAGACAGCGTTGCACGAGCGCCCTGTTGAGGTCGCATCATTTATCCTTGGGCGCACGGATTCAGATGAAGTAGTTTTCGGCGTGGAGGTGCGCATGTCGAGCGTATCTGCGATGTATACGTTAGGTGCCGTTCTCCTTAGTCTGAGCAGTGCGATTGAGGCGCAGGATACAGTTCGGATCCGCGCCGACGGCGCGCCTGCGTGGGGACCGAAGGTCGGGCTGATTGAAGAACTCGCGATTGGCCAGGTGGACGGGCCCAAGGAATATGCCTTTGGGCGAATCTTCCACGCGGCTCCGGCCCGTGATGGGTCGTTCTACCTTTACGACGCCAACGATCGGCAGATCCGCCGCTACGATGCGCGCGGCCGCTTTACCGGCCTGATTGGGCGGTCGGGCGGTGGCCCCGGAGAGTATCAGCACGTGGGCGGGATGGTGGTCAACGCGAACGACGTGCTTGTCGTTTTCGATCCGGGCAGCCGCCGCGTATCCCATTTCGGGCCTGACGGAAAGTTACGTCGCGAAGTGACGCTCACGCGTAGCTCGTTTGACGCATTTACGATCGATAGCGCAGGTCGAATGTATTTCGTGGTCACGGCGGGCGGGCGGATGGCAGAAGGGCCAGGTGTTCAGCAGCAGTACTTGCGCTTGTCTCCCGATGGCAAGGTCCTCGATTCGATCGCGTTCCCCCGCCTAACGGCTGGAACGCTGCCATCCCGGGGATTCGCCTTATCGACAAGCGACGGAATGCGAATGAGCTTCATTGATGAGAACCACGTTGCGCCGTATCTCGCCGGCGGTTTGGTGGCGGCGGCTTCCGGGTCCTACCGACTCGTTGTCAACGATGGGTCACGCCGCGTGTTGATCATCGAACGCAAAACTCCCGCGGTTCGGCTCAGCTCGGAAGAGCGTGCGCAGTGGCTGGAGTTTGCGGATACAATGAAGCTGCGCGGTGCGGGTCCCTACGACATCCCACAAGAGAAGCCCTTCCTGCGTCATGTGCGCAGCGACCACTCAGGACGCATCTGGGCGGAGGTGTACACGGCAGCGGAGAAACGCACCAATCTTCCACCAACGCGGCCGAACGGAGGGAAGCAGATCCTGTTCTGGCGTGAACGAACGACGTACGACGTCTTTTCGTCGAAGGGGCAGTACTTGGGCCGAGTCACACTCCCAGAGGAAACGGTTTTGCTGGCGATCCAAGGCAACCGGCTTTACACACGCGGAAGGGGTCCGGACGATGAGGAGCGCCTGGCGGTTTATCGGTTGGCGGTCCCCGACCGTCCCTGACGCATTTCGCGAAGCGCGGAGCTAAGGCAGGGGCGGGAAAACATCCAACGCAACTGTCAGAGGCCGCAGGGAGCGCTTTGTTCAGAATGTGTTTGTCGCTTTGGTCGTTGGGTGCGTAATTTCGACCACGTGCACAGGTAAAAAGTTCTGCAACGAACACTCTGCGATACCTCCGCGTTCTCCGCGTGCAAAGTGTTTTGAACTTGCAGTTTCAGCTCGAGTAGTAAGCAGCGTTTTCCTCGACATAGCCCTTGGTCAAGTCGCAGCCGTACGCTGTTGCGCACGCCGAGCCGACACCTAACGATACTTCGAGATCGACGACTTCGGTCTTCAGGGCATCGCGAACCACGTCGTCGTCGAAGTCCACGCGCGCTCCGCCACGCACGACGGCGTATCCATTCACCCAGGCATCGGTGGAGTTGGTCCGGATCGTGGCGTCGAAGCACTTACCCACCGCCATCAGGATGCGACCAACGTTAGGGTCCGCGCCGTGGACCATCGTCTTGATGAGCGGCGAATTCACCAGCGACTTGGCTATCAACCGAGCCTCGCGCTCATCGAGCGCGCCACGCACTGTGCAACGCAGCAAGTGTTCCGCGCCTTCGCCGTCGCGGGCGAGAATCTCGGTCATGCGAACGCAGCCGGCCGTCAACACCTTCTGGAATTCATCCTCCGGTACCGGTCCGGCCATACCGTTTGCCAGCAGTGCACAGGTGTCGGACGTGCTCGTGTCTGTATCGACTGAAAGCATGTTGAACGATCCGTGCGCGGCTCGCCGGAGCATCTGATCCAGGACCGATGCCTCGAACTCGGCGTCGGTGAAAATGTAGACCAGCATCGTGGCCATGTTTGGCTCGATCATGCCTGCGCCCTTGGCAATCCAGGTAATGGTCGCCGCGCCAGCTGAGGCAGAAAGCGCTTTTGGATGGCTGTCGGTGGTCATGATGCCGTGGGCGCCGTCCAGCGGATCATCCGTCAACTCGGCCGTCATGCCCCGCAGTCCGGTCTCGATCTTCTCGATAGGCAGCGGAACCCCGATCACGCCGGTCGAGCTGACCAGGACACGATCGGGCGTTGTGCCACACTCGGCAGCGGCTGCCGCCGCCATCCGCCGGGCATTCGCCAGGCCCGCAGTTCCCGTCGCGACGTTACTGACCTTGCTGTTGACAACTATTGCCTTGAGCCGCCCCGCCTTGATCGTTTCGCGGCCAAGGATGACTGGTGCGCCAGGGAATTGATTTCGCGTGAAGATCGCGGCCGCAGTGGCCTCACGACCGCTCACAAAGAGAGCCAAATCCTTATCGACCGGCTTGAGACCGCAGTTTCGGCTGGCACAGCGAAATCCCTGCGGAAATCGTGGCTTCTCGTGGAAGTTCATTGCGTGACGCAGGACACTGGAATTGGACGCCGGATCGCGAAAATTACCGCCCCTAGTGATGAGGCGGCTACTAGTGACGAGCCGTCGAAATCATATGCCCGGCTTGAGCCGAGGCGACTTATCTTCTGAATCAGCTGACCAGCTCCCTCTACGGAGCGTAGTAATGAAGTGGAAACGTTGGTTTCTGCGGCTGGCGACCGAGCCTTCCCAGCAGCCGGTCGACAGGCGTGGCACAATTCGAATCAACACGCCCGCTCCGGAACGGTTAGGCATCCGCGAAGTCGGGAATTGCGAAGTGTGCGGCCAGGTGATGCAGGCCCGTACGCGCCGAGAGGAGTTCCGTGGTCGCGTGGATTGCGATTGCGGGTCGCGCAATCACGTCGAGTTCCGGGATGTCCGCTCCGCCGACGGCAGCGTGCAGCGTCACCACGTGGCGGTTACGAGTGGCCGCCGGTTCGATGGGTTGACGCACAAACCTGACCTGCGCCTGGACTGGCGTTATGGTCTCTGTACCCGGTGCTCCAGCGCGGTACCGCTCAAGGATGCGCATGTCATCGCGCGCGAGGACGCCTCCGGCACCAACGAGACCATCGCCTACTACTGCAACACCTGCCACACGCACGACGACGACCGGCGCGGGCGATTACTCGGCCATGATGGGAGTCACGTGGTTGACTCCTTGCACTTCCAGGTGCCGCCGGGCGTCCGTTAGGCGCGTACCGATCGTTAGTTTGGGAGATTGTCGTCGCAACCATCTCCCGCTTGCCTTCCTTTGTAATCACTTCCTTCGGGTCACTCGGTGACCTGAATCCGTATATTGGCCTTGGCCGTGCGTTGACGGCACGCGGTCACGACGTCGTGCTCGCCATCCCGGGGCAATACGTCCCTTACGCCGAAGCCGCCGGATTGCGTGCCAGCCCAGTCAGGCCGGACATAGACCCCGGCCAACGCGACGTGGTGCGCAAGGTGATTCATCCGCTCCGGGGTGCGGAGTACCTGATCCGCGAATTGATGATGCCTAACGTGGAGGCGTCGTACGAAGATCTCGATGCCCTCGTTCGTGACGGTGACGTCCTCGTATCGCATCCGCTGACATATGCCGCGCCGGTGCTCGCCGAGCGCCGCTCGCTGCTGTGGGCCTCCAGTGTGCTCGCCCCCCTGGGATTTTTCTCTCGCGCGGACCCGCCGCTCATGATGGTGCATCCTCTGGTCGCGGCGCTCCAGCGGAACCTGCTGGCGGTCTATCGACAGTTGATTCCGCTGAGTCGCGTCGTGACGCGAACCTGGAGTCCGCAGGTGGCAGCCCTGAGGAAGCGGCTTGGCCTGCCACCGGGTGCGGATCCGGTGCACGGGGGACAGTTCTCTCCGTATCTCAACCTGGCGATGTTTTCGCCGATGCTGGCTGCGCTTCAGGATGACTGGCCGCCGCATACTGTGGTGACGGGAGCGGTCACGTATGACGCCGTCCACGGCGGCATGCCCAGGCTACTCGAGGAATTCCTGGATGCCGGGCCTGCACCAATCGTGTTTACACTCGGCTCAACCGCGGTCGCATCGGGGCATGCGCCACGATTTTATCAGGCGAGTGTTGATGCGGCTTCAGACGTCGGCGCGCGCGCAGTTCTTCTGGTTGGCCAGCACGATAGCCACGTCCCTGACACTCGTGGTCGATCCGATGTTTTTGTCGCTGAATGGGCGCCGCACACAGCGTTGTTTGAGCGCGCCTCGGTGACTGTACATTCGGGCGGAGCAGGGACGCTCCACACAGCCCTGGCGTCAGGCAAGCCGATGCTGATCGTGCCCTTTGCCCATGATCAGGGTGACAATGCGGTACGTACGACAGGTCTCGGTGTTGCCCGCGTGCTCTTCCCAACGCAATACAGCCGCAACGCAGCAGCAAGGCAGCTCGGCTATCTCCTGTCACCCGAACCGCGATCACGGGCCGCCCAAGTGGCGGAGACGATCCGGACACAGGATGGTGCCGCACGTGCTTGCGAGGCGCTCGAAACGTTGGCGCATCGGCGAGGCACGTCCAACGCTGCTTAAGCATTACTGAAAACCATTTGGACGCGGATTCTCGCGAATCTGAGAAGGGCGATCACGCGAATCGCGCCGAGTGGGTTTTCGACTCCTCGCGTCATCCCAGATTTTGATTGTTCGTGACGTGGTCCTTGTGTGGGTCTATTGGGTGCCCCGTCTCCTGTGCCCCATGCCCAGTACCCGTGCCCATGCCCCGGCGCCCGTGCTTCATGCCCCATGCCCCATGCCCCATACCCAGTCCCCGGGGTGCAAACCTTTCGACCCGCTCCTCTGTCTGTTACCTCGACGGTCGACAACAGACCGTCTGACCTTGTTGTCGACAGTCGAGGTAACAGATCATGGCGGCTCCGGAACTCCAGCAGGGAACGCTCGACCTGCTCATCCTGACCACATTGCACCTCGGTCCGCTTCACGGCTGGGCCATTTCCCGACGGATTCAATACCAGTCGGGTGAGGTGTTACGAGTGGGCCAGGGATCCCTCTACCCGGCACTGTACCGGCTCGAGGAGCGCGGCCTCATACGCGCCACGTGGGGCATATCCGATGAGGGCAGGAAGGCGAAGTTCTATCAGCTGACTGCGGCGGGAAAGCGGGCGGTGGTGCGTGAGTCGTCGGCCTGGCGCACCTACAGTGGTGCTGTCAACCTCGTGCTCGAGGGCTCGGGCATATGACGCCAATGCGATTCCTGCGGCGCCTCGGCGCGCTCCTGCGCGGCCGGAACGTCGACCGGGACATGGACGCCGAGATGTCGTTCCACCTCGAGATGGAAGCGGCAGATTTTGAACGGTCAGGGCTGCCGCCTGACGAGGCGCGTCGCCGCGCCCGGCAGACCTTCGGTGGCGTGCAGCGGTTCCGTGAAGAAGGGCGTGACGCTCGCGGAGTCGGTCCCGCGCGCGATCTCTCGGGTGACCTGCGGTTCGGGCTGCGGATCCTTCGTCGCTCTCCCGTTTTCACCATCGTTGCCGTCGGCACGCTTGCCCTCGGAATAGGGGCGAACAGCGCGATCTTTTCGGTCGTCAACGCGGTGCTGCTGCAGCCGCTCCCATTTCCCGATACGCGGTCACTGGTCAGCGTCTGGGATGGTGGCCATTCCATCGCTGAATTCACCTACATCCGTGATCGGTCGCGCACACTGCAATCCGTCGCGACGTATTTTCCCAATTATGGCGTGAGCCTGAGCGGAACCGACCAGCCGATGCGCCTGACGAGTGCACAGGTCAGCGCCGAGTTCTTCGACGTGCTGCGCGTGAATCCGTTACGGGGGCGCTTCTTCAATAACGGTGAAGATGGCCCCGGCGCGGACCGCGTTGCGGTCATCAGTCATGCGCTGTGGCGCGACCGGTTCGGATCAGATCCCGACATCATCGGACGTCCCATCGAGATCGACGGCTTGAGCCGCCAGGTTGTGGGTATCGCACCGGCCGGGTTCACCTTCCCGAGCAGCGAAACCAGGATCTGGATCCCGTTGCTCATCGATCCGACCGGCGCACGCTGCACGAGCACCTCACCCCCGCGATGCCGGGAAACGGCCGTTGGCTATTCGTGGGGCGGATACGGGCACCAGATCATCGGTCGATTGAAGGACGGGGTGACCACTGAACAGGCGCGAGTTGACGTGCACCGGATCGGGGAGGATCTGCAACGCGAGAATCCGATCTGGCGTCCCGCGATGCCGGAGTATCTGGCAGGGTTGAAGGTCAGTGACCTCCGGTATCGCCTGGTGCAGGACAGTCAGCGCTTGCTGTGGGTGCTCCTCGGCGCAGTCGGACTGGTGCTGGCCATGGCGTGCGCCAATGTGGCCAACCTCCTGGTCGTGCGGGGCGCGGCCCGGACGCGTGAGATGTCCATCCGCGCGGCGGTCGGCGCGGGCACACGCCGGCTCTCACGCCAGCTTTTCCTCGAACACCTGTTGCTGGCGACGTTAGGCGGCGCGGCCGGACTATTGCTTGCCTTCATCCTCATGCCGGCGCTGGTCTCACTGCTGCCGGCCAACACCCCCAGACTCGACGAGGTGCAACTCGATGGTTGGGTTGTTGTGTTCACCGTGGTGGCGACCGGGCTGACGGCCCTGCTGTCGGGTATCGCTCCGGCGCGCCGGCTGGCTCGTACGAATGGCCTCCAGGCCATCGGCAATGCTCGAGGCGGAATCGGCGCGCCGCATCGGCGGTTGGCGGGCGTGCTCGTCAGCGCACAGATCGCGATCGGCGTGATGCTGGCGATCGGCGCCGGGCTGCTCGTCCGCAGCCTGGCGCGCATCATGGACGTCGATCCTGGATTCGAGACGGTGCAGGTCGTAACGGCGCAGGTGGATCCTCCCCGCGCTCGTTATGCGACACCGGACCGGGCACGGGACCTCGTCAGGCAGGCCGTGGAGCGATTGGCGGCATCACCTGGTGTCGTCGCCGCGGCGGTCACGTCACAGTTGCCCTTCGACCAGACCAATCACGGCATGGCGATGTGGATCGACGGGTTCACCACCGATCCCAACAAGCTCGAGTTCTTCGAGCTGCGGAAGGTGACACCTGACTTCTTCAAGGCGATGGGCATCGCCGTGAAGCAGGGCAGGGCATTCACCAGCGGCGATGGCGCCAACGGAGCACCGGTCGCGATCGTGAGCGAAACGGCGGCGAAGCGGTACTGGGCAAATCGTTCCGTTGTTGGCGGACAGGTCCGCTTTCCCTGGCCAGGATGGATGTCAGTGGTTGGCGTCGTCGCCGATGTGCGGAACAACGACCTGAAGAAACCCGAAGTGCCGGCGGTGTACGTGCCGTTCGACCAGGTACCGGAGATTCCATTTGCGATCACCGTGCGGATGAGCGGTGATCCCGCCGCCGGTACGACGCTGATCCGGCGTGTCATGGCCGAGGTGGCGAAGGACACGCCGCTCAGCCGGGAACGGACGATGGCGGCCCTGGTCGACGACTCCGTGATCGGGGCGCGGGCGGCCGCGGTCCTTCTTCTCGGGTTCGGCGCGCTGGCGCTTTTGTTAGGCAGCATCGGAACGTACGGCCTCGTGGCCTACGGTGTGGAGACGCGCCAGCGCGAGTTCGCGGTACGCATGGCGGTAGGCGCGCAGGCCTCCAGCGTTATGCATCTGGTGCTGCGGGACGGCGCACGACTGGCGCTCTGGGGCGTGGCAATCGGACTCGCCGGCGCGTTCATCCTGTCACGCACGGTCCGCGGACTGTTGTTCGAAGTGGCCCCGAACGATCCGGTGACATTCACCGCGGCGCCGTTGCTGCTGGCCGTGACGGCGATGGTGGCGTGCGCGATACCGGCTTGGCGCGCTACACGGGTTGATCCTAACGCTACTTTGCGAAGAGAGTAAGAAAGGATGTCGGATGGGAGATGGGGGATGTCAGTGGGCGTTATCCCCCATCCCCCTACCGCCTTCCGCCATCTATCGGTTCAACCAATGCGCAATCTTGATCAGGAACGTGTTGTCCGGATGGAGCGCGAAGAGGTCGCGGTAGTCGCGTGACCACGATTGCCGGTTGCTGTTATCGCCGGAGTCCTGTCGACCATGCGTCCAGACCAGGAACATCGTGGAGCCCGGCCGATACTCCCAACGGACCACGGCGTTGGTGCGAAGCTGCGTGAACTTGAACGCGGTCTGGGAATTCGGCGGTGGCGTGTACGGCTGGTAGCGGTCCTCGTACTCCTCGGCGTCCGGCGTGGCGCTCACTTCGCGGAACTGCGAATAGGTGCCTGACGACACGAAGGGCGCACCGTAGAACTCGAACGTCAGGTCCGGCGTCGCGGTGTAGTTCAAGCGAAGGCTCATTGACACCGTCCGCTGGTCGAGGTGTGCGAAGCTGTAATGCCTTACGCCATTTTCGTCATCGAAATTGCCGTACCACTGCGAGTTGTTCTTGTCCTTCGAAACATTGAGGCTGAGGTTCGCCTGCAGGTTGGTCGACAACCGGAAATTCATGTAGGGACTGAGATTCGTGCCGCTCGACTTTCCCTCGTCGCTGAACGACAGGTTTACCCACGTGCCGCCGGAGACCGTCTTGCGGCTGTCGGTGTTGACACCGCCCCATGGGAAGAAGCCCCGGGATTCGCGGACCACCGGCCCGCCGCGCGTGCAGCGATCGCAATAACTCGGCGTGACGCCGGACACCGTTCCGCCCAGGTGCACGTCCCAGTTGTTGTTGAGGCCCATGTGCCCGTTTATGTTCCACGCGTTTTCGAGGCGCGTGCCTGACGTATTCCACGTTTCCCAGTGATTGCCGTTGAGCTGCGCCCAGCGGTAGATCCCGCGCGCCTCCCGCCAGCTCAGCGCGGCCCAGGTGCTCCAGTCGTACTTGTCAGCCCGGCGCAGGAAGCCGAGGTCATTGACGTCGAAGCCCGCCGACTGGTGCACGATGCTGGTCTCGAATCTCGTTATGCCGCCGGAGTACTTGCCGAACTTCAGTTGCTCGGCATGACCCGTCAGCGAGGTTGCGGTGGAGTCGACGTCGAGGTCATCGCCCGGCTGCTGGAAGTAGTGCACGCCACTGGTCTGCGTCCGCAGGAGTGCGTCCGGCGTACCGGTCACGCGTGACCCGGCAATCTGGCCGGCGAATTCGTACTGCTGCTTGTTGAACCGGTGACGGAAGGTGGCGCCGGCGGTGTAGGCCCCGTCGTGCATGAACGGCTCGGTGAGGTCGTTCAGTGAACGGTTTACGCCGGTGGCGATGAAGCTGATTCCGGACTCGCCGCCGCGCAGGTCCTGCTGCGCCCGGAGGACCATGAAGTTGGTAAGCGGTTCGACCGTTCTGTCCTGCGTGCCAGTGACTTCGGGGGTGACGGCGTCGAGGAAACCGAATGACAGCCCGCTGCTCGTGCGGCCGGTGAGCTTCGCGGCCGCCGCGATCGGTGTCGCGGTGGCGGTTTCCGAGTCGCCATACTGTCCTCGGAGCGTCGGCGAGCGGCCGATGCGCCGCGAGTAGAACAATCCCTCATTGGTGCTGCAGTCGACAACGATGTAGCAGTTCAATTCAAAGCGATACAGGCCTGTGCCTTCGACGAAAAACGGGCGTCGCTCGGAGAAGAACGTCTCGAACGCGGTGAGGTTGACCACTGCCGGATCCGCCTCGACCTGGCCGAAGTCCGGATTCACGGTCGCGTCGAGTGTGATGTTCGGCGTGATGCCGAATTTCAGGTCACCACCGATAGAGACCTGCTGATCGCGCTCATACCGCGACTGCGGCATCACCCGCTGCACGTTCTTGGTGACGACATAGGGCGTCACTTCCAGGCGCCGGTCGCTCGTGATGCCCTGCAGGCCCGTTAGGCGGCCGAGCTGGGATGAGATGCCGGGGCGGGTGGGTGACCAGAGCGGCCAGGCGCTGCGCTCGCGCGTGCGCTCCACGTCGCGCCAGATCCCAAACCCGAACGTGTGGCTGGCGGCCGATGCATAACGCAGCTGCGAAAGGGGAATCCGGAACTCGGCCACCCAGCCGAGGGAATCCACGGTCGTGGCCACGTCCCAGACGCCGTTCCAGGATCCGTCTTCGTTGCCATCGTTGCTCATCGCGTAGTCACGCTTCACGCCGTCGGGATTGACGGCGAACGTAAAGCCGCTCCGCTTGTCGTCGTACGAGTCGATGAGGATCTTGATCTGGTCCGATGGGCCGCGCTGGTCGCGGCGGGTGAGCGCGTGCATGATGCTGTCGGGGTGTGCGTCGAACATCCGCACGAGCACGTAGAGATTCTTCTCGTCGAACGCTGCCTGGAACTCGGTCTTCTGCGCCGGCTCGAGGTCGACCCTCGGCTCGAACGTGCGGAAGCCCGAGAAACGGGGCGCGGTCTGCCACACGGCGTCATCGGTGTGGCCATCGATGCGCGGGGGTTGTTCCGCGCGCACGGCGCTGGCGGTGGCAACCGCGGTGGGTGCAGATGACGGACGGCTCGTCGTCGGTTGCGCATCCTGCACGGCAACGACGGCGGCGAGGGAAGCAATGACGACGCTGGTCATGAGGGAATCCGGAACGGGAGGCGACAGTTCGTTTGAACGTCGGGTTGGACAGACGCTTCCGCGGTTTGGTTGCGCAGAGGGATAACGCGTTCACGCGCGTTCTTCCGTTGACGCAGACAACCTCGACCGTCGCACGATGAAACGCGCGCGCGATCAGCGGTGCTACTCCAGTAGCATCACGATGCTACTAGAGTAGCATAGCGTCGGCTTGTCCGTCAAGCGCCAATACGACCGCCTGACGCGGGTGTTTCAATCCGCGCGCATGGCAGTCAACGGATCAACTCTCGTTGCCCGGCGCATTGGTATGAGGCACGCGGCCGTGGCAACGATGGCGATAACACCAACCACGGCGCCGAACGTCAACGGGTCGGCGGGGTCGACGCCATACAACAGCGATTGCGTTATGCGTGAGAGTGCGAGCGCACCCCCGACGCCGACAACGATCCCGATCAACGCGATCGTTATGCCCTGCTTGAGGACGAGCCCGACCACCTGGCTGTTGCCTGCGCCCAGCGCCATGCGGATTCCGATCTCGCGATGACGCTCCGAGACCATGTACGACAGGACGCCGTAGGTACCGATTGCCGCCAGCAACAACGCAACACCGGCAAAGATGCCGAGCAGCAGTGAGAGGAAACGCTGCCTGGTCAGCGACGCACCGACGACATCCTCCATCGTGCGGGGTTGCACAATGGGCAGGCCCGGGTCGATCGAGCTCACCGACGACCGGATGGCCGGCAGGAGCGACGACATCGGCCGCGACGTCTCGAGGACGACATTCATCTGCCGCGGTACGAATCCGACGAGTCGCGGCAACTGCTCGAAGTGGAAGTACAATTCCGTTCCGGCGGGCGCCTCGAGGCCGCCCTGTTTCACGTCGCGAGCGATCCCGATGATGGTGAACATCGGAGAATTCGGCCCGAAAGACGGATTCACCCGGCGTCCGATCGGATCGGCGTCCTTGTAGAAGCGCTTCGCCAGCGCCTCGTTGATCACGACCACGGGCCCGCCGATCGCATCGCCGGCCTCGAAGCCGCGACCCTTCACGACCTCGATACCCATGGTGTCAAAGTAGCCTAACGTAACAGTCTGGTAGTAATCGACGTTGGAGGGCGGATCGCCCGGGCCGGGGCTGTATCCCTCGAAGTCGGTGTCATTGGCGTTCACCGGGCGTTGGGGGGGCAGCCCCTGCATGGCAGCGACCCGCTCGACGCCCGGCAGTTCATCCAGCTTGCGCGCGAGGTCGCTCACGACCTGGACGACCCGCTGGGAGTCCGGGTACGTCGCCTGCGGCAGGACCAGCCCGAACGTCACGCGGTTCTCGACGTCGAATCCGGCATCGACACTCGTCAGATTGCGGAACGTGCGAATCAGGAGGCCGGCGCCGATGACCAGCATCACCGCCAGCGCGATTTCGGCGACAACGAGTCCGCGACGCACGCGATTCCGGCCCGCGCCGGCCGTGGCTCGCACGCCACCTTCCTTGATCGACAGGCTCACGGCCTGTTCGCCCATGTGCAGCAACGGCGCCAAACCGAAGACCAGGCCGGTCAGCAGCGCGACGCCAACGGTGAACCCGAGCACGACCGGGTCGAGCGTAATCTCCGACGCCCGGGGCACGCTCGCCGGATTCGCGGCGAGGAGCGCCTTGAGCCCCCAGAACGCAAGGGCCAGTCCGAACGCCGCCCCCAGCAGCGAGAGCACCGTGCCTTCGGCCATGAACTGCCGCAGGATGCGCGTCTTGCCGGCGCCTAACGCCGTCCGCACCGCGAATTCCTTGTGGCGCGACTCGGCGCGGGCCAGCAGGAGGTTGGCGACGTTGGCGCAGGCGATGAGCAGGACGAGCGCGACGGCACCCTGCAGGACCCACAGGGCGCGCTTCACGTTGCCCACGACTTCGTCGCGCAACGGCGCCATCTGCATCCGGTGGGTCGAGTCGTTAGGCACGTGGCCCTGCGGAATCCACTGGCGCCATTGCCGGAGGAAGCCCTGCAGCTCGGCATCGGCCTGCGCCGCGCTGAATTGCGGGCCCAGCCGGCCGACCAGGTAGAGATTGTGCGAGCCGCGGTTCTGCCGGTTGTTCGGGTTCAGCCCGAGCGGAATCCACAGTTGCGCCTTGGCATCATGCAGGTCGAAACCCGGGGGCATCACACCCACGATGGTGCGCTGGAGCCCCTGAATCATGGCCGTCTTCCCCACGATGGACGGGTCGGCGCCAAACGCGCGCTGCCACAATTCGTGCGACAGCACGACGACCGGGTCGACACCAGGCAGGTCCTGCTCCGGGGTGAAGGTCGTACCGCGCTGCGGACGTACGCCGAGCACGTCGAACATGCTGGCGGTGACGAAGGCGGCGTTGACGCGCTCGGGTCGATCGCCTTCGCTCAGGTTCATCGCGCCGGTTGCATACGCCCCGACGTGCGAGAACGCGCGCGTGTGTTCCTTGAAGTCGAAATACTCTGGCGGCGAGACCCAGAATTTATTGAAGTTCAGAGTGGGGAACTGGCTGGTGATGAACATCAGCCGGTCGGCGTCGGGATACGCGAGCGGTTTGCGCACCACGCCATTGATGACACTGAAGATGGCGCTATTGGCGCCGATGCCGAGGCCAATCGTGAGGACGGCCAGTGTCGTGAACCCCGGCGAGCGGCGGAGGAGCCGCACGCCGTACTTGAGGTCCTGCAGACTCGAGTCAAGCAATGATCCTTTGCGCACGTCACGCACCTCTTCCTTGATTTGTTCGACGCTGCCCGCTTCCAGGCGGGCGGCTCGTCGTGCTTCGTCAGGGGACAGACCGGCCTTGATCTTCTCCTCGGTGAGCAGGTCGACGTAGGACTGCACCTCCTGGTCCAGGTCGCGCTCGACGGCGTTCCTGGCGAACAGATTGCGGAAGACGGACATGGTCAGCCTGCCTGAAGGGCAAACGTGATGGCGAGGGCGACACGCTTCCACTGACCGATTTCCGTGTCCAACTGGCGACGCCCTCTTGGCGTCAGCCGGTAGTACTTCGCCTTGCGGTTGTTTTCCGACGCTCCCCACGCCGAAGAGAGCCACCCTGCGTCTTCCATGCGGTGGAGTGCAGGGAAGAGCGATCCCGGCTTCACGTTGAACGTGCCGCGCGTGATCTGCTCGATGCGGCGCGAAACGCCAAGCCCGTGAAGTTCACCCAGGGCGAGTGCCTTGAGGATGAGAAGGTCGAGGGTGCCCTGGAGCAGATTCGTAGTCTGTGGCGGCAAAGAACGACCCGCGGTTGAGGATGAGCCGACATAGCGCGACTGACGTATAGAATGTCAATAGGACACAGATTTTCGCGAAAAGGTTTGGAGAAAGACCCCTCCATGGGGCCCATTCGCAACAGGTTCTGACCGCCAGAAACGCCACACTCGGCGGCCTTCGCGCGCTTTGCGGTCCATGGGGTGTTGGGTGCAGCCACGGCGCGCGGAAGAGTGCGATCAGTCTTTCAGCGCCGTCGTAATCACACGGATGCGCGAGCGGTGGCGCGACAGCAGATACGTAATGAAGTCGCCCACAATGGGACTTGGACGGCCGGTACGCCGGGTGACCACGCGAGCAGTAAGGATGTGCGCCTGCGCGTCCCAGACGACGTTAATCGCGCCACGTTCTTCCCTCGCGCTGTGCAACTTGAGCCACCCCGGATGCCGTCCAAGGGTCTGCATCCTGTGCAGCCGCAGACCGAATTTCTCGAGCCGTTGGTCATTCCCGATGGCTTCACGAAGGCTTCCGCCGTGGGTGCAAATCGCCGAGATAATGATCTGCATAGATCGCCTTTTCAGCGTCTGGTAAACGTGATACCCTGCACCTCAATGGTCCGGGCGGCTCCTGGCCCAGCGAAACTGAAGTTGATCGGCACGCCGTTCCCGGCAAACTCAAACCGCAACTGGTGCTTCGCGGCGTCGAGGATCTCGATAGGGCCACTCAGCACTCCCCACGTGCCTACGAGCCTGCCATCGCGGAGCATGATTGACAGTTCTCCATACGACGGCTCGCTGAAACGTCCCGTGTAATCGGAAAATGGGCGACTCAGCGGTTGGCGCTGTCGTGCCGCGCGAGTCGAGTCACCAATTGCGGCGCTGCGCCTGGCCTGCATCAGGCGCTGCCGCAGGTCTGCCATTCTCGACTCGGCGCGGGTGTTCGCATCAGGATGACCGGCTTCGAGATCGTATACGTAGGCGGCGACGACATCGGTGAGCGCCGAGCCCAAGCCGCCCGTGGACATCGCCACGACCCCAATCCTGCGACGAGGCAGGAACCCGAGGTGCGAGCGCGTGCTGTGGTAGCCACCAAAACGGCTGATCATCCGCTCTCCCTCGTAGCTGCCGATATCCCAGCCTGCGCCCCAGCCTTCGCGATCGAAGAAGGCAAATCGCTTTGCCTGATCCCGTGTCTGCCTGGCAATAAGTTGATGGCTGCGCGCCACCGCGGACTTCGGAAAGACCTGCTTCCCGTCGATGCGGCCGCTATCCATCTGCACGATCGTCCAGCGGGCGAGGTCCGACAACGTCGCGACATGCCCGCCGGCGGAATTCATCGTCAGGTTCGTTTTCTGGAAGCGTTCCGTGACATACTGACCGTTGGCCAGCAAGCGATGTGGCTTGGCGATGCGATCCTCGAGGCCCGAGACCCGGGTATGCGTATCGCCTAATCCGGCCGGACGGTACACGGCGTCCTCGAGGTAGCGCCGCCAGCCTTCCTTGCGCCCGCGGTCGATGACCATTGCCGCGACATTGTACCCGAAGTTGCTGTAGACCAGGTCATTCGTGCCGGTCGGAATCGCCAGCGCAACGAGTCGGGGCCAGCGAGCCTCCGGGATCGCTCCGGTAAATGCCGCGCTCTGCACGACCGCGTCGTCGTTCAGGTTGTGCGTATGCGAGAGAAAATGGCCTAACGTGAGCTGGGTGGCGCGGGCGCCGGGGTGCCATGCGACGCCGGGGAGCAGTGTCGTGATCGGCGCATCGATCCGGATTTCGCCGCGATCCGCGAGCAGTGCGATGCCGAACCCCGTGAACGACTTGCTGGTCGATGCCACGTACCAGAGCGTGCGGTCGTCAGCCCGGATACCGGCGGTCACATCCACCATCCCGTGGGACTTCGCGTAGAGCACGCGACCGTCCATCGCGATCGCCACCCCGATAGCCGGAGTCAGTCCTTCGCGCACTGCGCGCGCGGCCAGTGAATCGGCGGCGCGCGCAATCACGGCGGGAGTTGGACGGTCCTGTGCCTGACGAGAAGCAGTGTTGAGCACGGGACCAAGACTGACGAGGAGAACCGCGCGTGGGGACAACATAAGGGTCCGGCTCCGATGAAGACTGCCGATGAACGGCGGCGCCGCTGTGAGGTCTCTACGGCCGCCTGGCGCGCTTGTTTCTGGTGACCGGTCGTGGATCGACCGCCGTGGGACGTTCGTACCAGATCTCCACCTCGTAGGCATCGGGATCGCGAAAGAAGACGTATGGCTCCCCCGGCACGAACTCTCCGGTTGCGGTGATCGTTCCGCCTGCGGCGCGCACCGCAACGCGCGCTTTTTCGATGTCCGCCGCCCGTGTCAACCGGAATCCAAAGTGCGTGACGCCGCCTGGTTTCCCGGCGGCGCGCGCATTGCGCTCGAACACCAGCACATCGCGCGCACCCGGCGTTTGTGCCTGGATGAATGTGTCGTCTTCATGGACCGCCACGACGCCCAGGACGGCACGATAGAACTCGAATGATCGGCGTGGATTCCGCACGGCAAGGGCGAAGTGCGTGAGTCCGTGTGTGCGCACCGGCTTGTGTAAGGCCATGGCTTCAGTGGAATCCGGAGGAATCGGGACACGGCGACGGCACAACAATACTGTTGCTCCCGACCGGTATCCAGTCGCTCAGGTCGCCCTCGACATGCCTGCGTCCGCCGCAACCGCGTCCAAACGCCTAACGTGAAAGCGGGCCGAGCCTCAGCAAATTTGTTGCATAACGCGCGGCGCCTCGGCGGAACTCACGGGTATAGGAACACTCAGGGCTCGCGCGCGGACGTACCGGAGCGCCGCGCCGCGAAGGCATGTTTCATACAGACTCATTGGTGGAGCCCTCCACACCGTCGTCCGTGCCCATGGGCCTGCGGTCGGCGAGGAGTCACGTGACTGGGGGAACCCATGACAAAACGCGAACTCACACGATGGGCCATCGGCGGCGGGATCGCTGCTGCGCTCTGTGCGAGCACGTTGCCGGCTCAGGTAGACACCACTCGCCGCGACACGACTCGCTCGGCGCGTTCAACCACCCGTATCCCGATCCGTAAATCAGGGGGTGAAGTCGTCCTGCCTTCAAGTCGCGCACGCACCGACTCGATTGCGCTGCAGGCGCGACGCGATTCCATCACCAGGGCCGATCTGGCCCGCAACGACTCCATCGCCGCTGTAGAACGTGCGCGCATGGACTCGATCAACATGAAGACGCGAGCCGACTCGATTGCGCAGGCCGCACGCACGGACTCCATTGCGCGCGCTGAACAGGCCCGCACGGATTCCATTTCGCGGCTCGAACAGATGCGCAACGACTCGATTGCTCGTGCCAATGCACCGGTAACGCCACCCGTTGAAACGCAGACTGGTACCATGACCCAGACCGTGCGCCGACTGCCTGGGTCGTTCTACATGGGTCTGGCAGCTGGATCGGCTTCCCCGACGGGCGACCTTGAAGATCTCGGCTATGACAGCGGGCTCAGCATCTCCGTCCCGATCGGCTGGCACAATCCTTCTTCAGTGTTTGGCGTCCGGTTGATGCTCGGCTACAACCAGTTCAATGGCGCGTCGTTTACCACGGGTGGCACGAACCCGGTTGTGTTAAGCAACGCGGACCCGAAAGTGTATTCCGCCGAGTTAAACCTGAACATGCGGTTCCCGTTCAATGAACGCCGCACTTCCAGCGTGTACCTCTCTGGCGGTGGTGGCGTGTACCTGTTCCGGAACTTCGGACAGGGATCCGCGCTAGCCGGATATCTCGGGAACGACGTCCTGGATCCGGACGACAGCAATAATGAATCAACAATCAACAAGTGGGGCGTGAACGGAGGCGCCGGTCTGGAATTCGGCATCGGAACGTCGTCACTGTTCCTCGAGACGCGGCTGGTAAACGTCTTTGCGGGACGCGACGATGAACCGAACTTCGATAGCGTCTTCGGTGAGCGAGGGAGTGCAGTACGGTGGATGCCATTGATCATTGGTTTCACAATCCGGTAACACACCGTGGCGTATGCCCGCCGCGTTTAAACGACGCGGCGGGCCGTATCCCGTACGTGTCGCCGGTCGGCGTTGCCAAGACGGTGAGTTGCGGCCAGCGAGCCTCGGGGGTCGCTTCTGTAAAATGCCGCACTTCGCACGACCTCTTTGTCGTTCAGGTTGTGCGTATGTGCAAGGAAGTCGCCTAACGTGAGCTGGTTGGCGCGGGCGCCGGCATGTTC
Organism: Gemmatimonadaceae bacterium; assembly: GCA_035646395.1. Lineage (GTDB taxonomy): Bacteria > Gemmatimonadota > Gemmatimonadetes > Gemmatimonadales > Gemmatimonadaceae > JABWBJ01. The sequence goes on from DASRPK010000302.1 coordinate 22,226, forward strand.
GCCTGCTATTGGCCGATCGCTGCTCGCTGGCCGCTAACCTACGAGTTCGTGTAGGGACATGGATCGGGGTGCAAAGCATGCGTGACGCGACGACGCCCCCCACCAAATATCCATATGGAAAACGGCGGACCTCAAGGAAAGGTGTTGCATAACGCGCGAGGCGTTGGCGGGGCTGGCGGGTACTGAGTCACGGCTCGCGCGCGGACGCATCGGAGTGCCCCGCCGCCAGGGCATGTTTCAGCAAAGACTCACCCGGTGGGACCTTTTCCACCCGTCATCCGCGCGCCTTTGAGCCTGCGGTCGGCGACAGGGGTCACCTAATCAGGAAAATCATGACAAAACACGGACTAACACTATGGGCTATAGGCGGCGGGATTGCTGCCGCGCTCTGTGCCAGCACGTTGCCCGCTCAAGTCGATACCACGCGCCGCGACACGACTCGTACGGCGCGATCTACCACACGTATTCCAATCCGCAAGGCATCGCGCGGTGAGGTCATGCCAAAGGAATCGCGCGTGGAGGCTGTCCTGCCATCCCGCGATGCCCGGGGAGACTCAAGTGTCCGGCAAGTCCGAGCAGACTCAATTCCTGGGCAATTCCGGGCAGACTCAATTGGGCGGCAGGTCCGACGCGACTCGATCAACACGGCTGATCTCGCCCGGAACGATTCCATTGTCGCAGCGGAGCGCGTGCGCACGGATTCAATCAGAGCACTCAGAGTGAGTACGCCGGCGGACTCAATCGCTCAGGCAATTCGCACCGACTCCGTTGCCCGCGGCGAACAGGCACGAACGGATTCGATTTCGCGACTCGAACAAGTGCGTAACGACTCGATTGCACGAGTCACGGCACCGACGTTACCGCTACGTGAAACGGAGACCATGCCGACCCAGACCGGTCGCCGACTGCCTGGGTCGTTCTACATGGGTCTGGCTGCCGGTTCCGCCTCTCCGACCGGAGATCTCGAGGACCTCGGCTATGACAGCGGGCTCAGCATCTCGGTTCCGATAGGCTGGCACAATCCATCTTCTGTGTTCGGCGTCCGGATGATGCTCGGGTACAACCAGTTCAACGGTGCCACATTCAGGTCCGGCGGCGCGAATCCGGTCATCTTAAACAACGCCGATCCGAAGGTGTATTCAGCCGAGTTGAACCTGAACATGCGGTTCCCGTTCAATGAACGCCGCACGTCCAGCGTGTACCTCACTGGCGGCGGTGGCGTATACCTGTTCCGGAACTTTGGACAAGGATCCGCGCTAGCCGGGTATCTGGGGAACGACGTATTGGACCCGGACGACAGCAATAACGAATCGACGATCAACAAGTGGGGCGTGAACGGAGGCGCCGGTCTGGAATTCGGCATCGGAACGTCGTCACTGTTCCTCGAGACGCGACTGGTAAACGTCTTTGCGGGACGCGATGATGAGCCGAACTTTGACAGTGTATTCGGTGAGCGAGGGAGTGCAGTACGGTGGATGCCATTGATCATTGGTTTCACAATCCGGTAACACACCGTGGAGTACGGCCCGCCGCGTTTAACGGCGCGGCGGGCCGCACCGCGTCCATCGGTCGCCTTGTCGCCATCATGGCATCAGGCGCGGCATTCTGCCTGACGAGCGCAGCGGCGGCACAAAGCGGCAGCGGAAATTCAGGATCGGACACCCGTGTGCCTGTGCAGTACTCCGACTTGAGCGACAGCGCGGAGGTGCTGTTCAAGTCGGCCGCTGACAGCCTGGAATGGGAACGTGAACGCGCGGTTGCCCGGAACGCATCGGGCCTGCGTGTCGTGGTCTCGCTGCGTGAGCGTTACGTCTGGGTCATGCGCGGAGACGACACGCTCCGAACCGCAAAGGCTGCGGTGGCATCGGGGATGACGATCAATTTTGCGGGACGATCGTGGACGTTCCGGACACCGCGCGGGAAACACACGGTACTGCGCAAGATCATGCATCCAGTGTGGCGTCCACCCGACTGGCTGTACGCAGAGACCGCGATGCAGCACAATCTCGAGTTGGCCCGTCTCCAGACGAATCGGCCGGTGCGGGTCGGCAAGGATACGCTGCTGGTCGTCCGAAACGGCCTGGTTGGCCTGCTCGACAGGAAGGCAGGACGTTTCGCGCCCCTGCCCACGGATGAACACATCGTGTTCAACGACACGCTGTACATCCCGCCGTTCGGAACGCAGAACCGGAAGGTCGAAGGCGAGCTGGGGCAATTCGCGCTTGATCTCGGCGACGGATATCTCCTCCACGGAACTTCCGATCCCAAGAGCATCGGCAAGGCAGTCACCCACGGCTGCATCCGCCTCGGCGACATGGATATCAACTGGCTTTACGTCTACGTACCGACGGGTACGCCAGTGTACATCTACTGATGAGGAAGCAGGAAGCAGGAAGCAGGAAGCAGGAAGCAGGAAAGGAACGAAGCGGTTTGAAATCTTGAGGGTCCGCCAGGCGTGAGCGCCGCGGACCCTCTTTCAATCCCTGCTTCCTGCTTCCTGCTTCCTGCCTCCTGCTTCCTGCAAGTTCGTGCGCGTGACCGGGCGCACAACCGCACAGCCCCGTCCGCCTAACGCGGCGACACCAGACGACCACTACGGGGTAGCACGGGCCACCTCGTTGAGAGGCTCCAAGGGAGCACGACCTTGGAGGCAGTCTCGACTGATCACCATTCAAAGCAAGTGTCAACGCTGGTCTGCCGAGCGCGAACCCAACGCTGCTCGCTCGCGGCGTTCGACCAGGAGCGTACCTCATGAGGCTCGTTGCGAGAGTTGGCTTGCTCGCCTGCGCCGCCGTTGTTGTCCTTCCCTGCGCCGGCGAGGCACAAAGTCCTGCTGCGCCGCGGCCGGGACAGGACAGCGTGACCGTTCGCGCCAGCAAGAAGTACGGCGCGAGCGGTTTTCATCGCTTCATGTTGGGCGATAACTACCGCGACCTCTGGTATCAGCCCATCCGGGTCCCTGTGCTCGATCTCGGCAAATATGGCGGCGGACTGACCGCGCTCGAGGAGGGGGGCAACGCGCAGACGCGCAACCTGCACCTGCGCGGCGCCGACGGAAAGGAATACGTCTTCCGCCCCATCTTCAAGGAAGTGCTGCAGCTGCCTGACGACTTCAAGGGGACGGTCGTGGAGGACATCTTCGCCGACGGGTTGAGCGCCTCGCACCCGGCCGCGACGGTGCTGCCTAACGCGTTCCTGCGTGCCGCGGGGGTCCTGCACGCCGACCCGGAAATGTACGTCATGCCCGACGATCCGAAGCTGGGCGAGTTCCGCAAGAACTTCGCCGGCAAGCTCGGGACGATGGAGGAGTTTCCCGAAGATCCCAAGGAAGGGAAGGGCTTTGGGGGCGCCGTTGACGTCATCGACAGTGAAGACCTGCTGGAGCGCCTCAACGAAGATGGCGCGAACCGTATTGATGCACACGCGCTGCTGAAGGCACGACTGATCGACCTGCTGATCGGCGACAATGACCGACACCCGGGGCAATGGAAGTGGGCGCGGCTCCAGGACGACAAGAGCTCGTTCTGGATCCCGATCCCGCGTGACCGCGACAAGGCGTTCGTGTCATATGAAGGCTTTCTGCTCAAGATGACGCGCATCGTGTTGCCACGGCTGGTCACCTACCGGAACATTCCGCAAACGGCAAGCTTCTACAACGCCGTCAACTTCGACCGCCGGCTGCTGGTCGGGCTCAATCGCGCCGCCTTCGACTCGATGGCCCGCTTTCTCCAGCGCGTGATCACCGACTCGGTGATCGACGCCGCGATCCGGTCGATGCCGAAGGAGTACCTGACCGTCGAGCCCGGGCTGGCGAGCCGGATCAAGAACCGCCGCAATATCCTGCCGCGTTCGGCCGACGGGTACTACCGCGGCCTGTTCGAGATCGTCGACCTCCACGGCACTGATGGCGCCGACAAGGCGACGATTACGCGTCAGGCAGACGGCAGCGTCGATATCGCGCTCGAGTCCAACGGCGTGACGTATTTCAACCGGAAGTTCGAGCCGTCCGATACGAAGGAAATCCGGTTGTACCTGCAGGGGGGCGACGACTCCGCCAACATCACCGGCGAGGCGCCACGGAGCATTCCCCTGTGGGTGGTCGGCGGCACCGGGGCGAACGCGCTGGTCGATGCGTCGGTGGTAGGGGGTCGGCGAAGCCCGACGCGGCTCTATGACGTCGGGGGCACACCGGCCGCCAATGTGATCGTCGAAACCGGCGACGTGAACGTTGAGAAGAAGACGGACGTGCCTAACGATAGCTCCGGCAAGGAAGGAAAGAACGGAAAGGCGCAGGACAAAGGGTATGATCCGGACACCGCCTGGAACCGGCGCCCGGTCGTGAAATTCCAGGGATGGGAAGTTCCCCCGTTCCGTGACCGTGGCTCGAGCCTGCGACCGGTCATGTACATCAAGAGCGGTCGGGGGCTGGGCATCATGCCGGTGTTCGAGATTACCCGGCGCAAGTACGGATTCCGTCAGTTCCCGTACGCGAGCAAGGTGGATCTCGAGATCGGGTACTCCACGGCGCTGAAGGGATGGGAGGCCGAGCTCAAGACCGACAACCGGATCGAAAGTTCGCGCATGTTCATCACGACCGAGACCGGACTGTCCGAGGTGATCGCCGGCCGCTGGGGTGGCGTGGGCAATGACATTGAACTGCCGGAGGATCGCACCACGCTCCACGCCAAGCAGCGTCAGTACGAATTCACGCCCGGGCTGGGTTGGGCGTTAGGCCTGGGCACCGAAATCACCATGGGCCCGATCGTGAAGTATACGATCTCTGACAGCCAACCCAACACACTCATCTCGACACTCAGGCCGTACGGGTTCCGCGAATTCGGGCAGGCGGGATTCCGCATGCGCTTCCTGCACGAATCGACGCGCCAGGTCGTCTCTCACGGCGGAACGGCCGATGAGCTGATGCGCGATGATCAACGCCATGGGCTGACTCTCGATGCCGAGGCTGCGGTTTATCCAGCCACGTGGGATGCAACATCAACGTTTGGAACATTCTCCGCGGTTACGACAACCTGGTTCACGCTCCCGTTGCCGTTGAGTCCGGTATTTGCTACTCGTTTGGGTGGCCAGCAGAACTTCGGCGATTACCCGTACTTCGAGGGCGCCTTCCTCGGCGGCAGACAGTCCGTGCGAACGCTGCCACGTAGTGCCCTTACCGGTGACGCCATGATATACGGCTCGGCAGAGCTACGTATCCCGATAGCGGAGTTCCCCTTCATCCTGCCTCTCAATACGGGCATCTTCGGGTTCGCCGACGCCGGTCGAGTGTATGTGGATAGGGAGTCGCCGGGTGGTTGGCATACGGGTATGGGCGGTGGGCTGTGGTTGGGCGTGCTCAAGCCATCCACCAGCATTTCAATCACCTTCACGAACCAGAAGGAACGGAAAGTGCTGATCGGCACCGGATTTATTTTCTAGGGCAAGGTTATGCAGGACATACGAAAGACAACAGCAAGGAAACGCGCGGCGCTTCGACTTTCAGCGCTTGGCGCTGCGCTGGTCGCTGCAAACTGTTTTCCTCCGGTAGAGATCACTCCTCCACCGGCCGATGCACCAGCGGAACTGCTGGCCATAGCCGGCGCTTCGGTACTTATCGGAGCGGGTGATATCGCAGTTTGCGGGACACGGTATGACGAACTGACAGCCGCCATAGTGGACAGCATCCTGCGCGAGGATAGTGTGGCGAAAGTGCAGGATGCGGTGTTCACGGTCGGCGATCACGTCTATCCGAACGGTGCGGCGCCAAACTGGGACCGCTGCTGGAAGCCCTCCTGGGGTGACACCACAAAGCGGATCATGCGCAACATCCGTCCGACCATCGGAAACCACGACCTCGATGGCGGCTTCGGTGAGGCGTATTACGCGCTCTTCGGGAAGAACGCCGGGGAAAAGGGAAAGGGATTTTTTGCCTACGATCTCGGCGAATGGAAAATCATCGGATTGAACAGTGAAATCGTGACCAATCCCGCATTCTCAGTGGAGCTTCGACGCGAGCAGGAAGCGTGGCTGAAGAAGGAACTGGAAGGAAACACCAAGAAGTGCACCATCGCGTATTTCCATCGACCCCGTTTCAGCTCGGGGGGGCACGCGGGTGACATACGGATGACGGGAATCTGGAACCTCCTGTACCAAGGCAACGTCGACCTCGTTATCAATGGGCACGAACACCATTATGAACGATTCGCGCCGCAGACGCCGGCCGGATTGCGGGACACGGTCCGCGGGATAGCGCAAATCATCGTCGGAACCGGTGGTGCCGACCTGACCGGAACCCGTAAGCCGGTCCAGCCAAACTCGGTCACCCGGATCGAGGGCCACCACGGCGTGCTGAAGCTCACGTTAGGCGCTGAGGAGTATCAGCATGCGTTCATTGACACGCAGGGTCGTGTCTGGGACCGCGCGGCAGGCAAGTGTCACTGAGCGGGGACGCGTTGGTCGATCTCACTCCGGAACCTGGGGACACCGGCCCGGATCAGGTTCCGGCAAGTCTGTATCGTCATCACCTGTATGCGGCGCGCCATCTCGCCGACCTGGCGTGCGAAATCGAGAAGGAACATGCAGGGACTACTGACCCGGACATCATCCGGAAACACCGGGCTTATGTGATTGGCTCGGTGCTGGCGGCAGCCGCCTTCCTCGAGTCGTCCATCAACGAGCTGTACCTGGAAGTCCAGGATCACATCGCCAACGGCAATCCCGAAAATCAGCGACGGGTGCTGGCGGTGCCGGCGCATTTCTGGTCGGCAGTCGCGCGGCCACCCATACTCCATAAGTATCAGTTGGCACTTGTTGTCGCCGATGCCGAGCCGTTCGATGAAGCGCGTTCACCGTTCCGGGATGTTGATGGTCTCGTCGCCTTGCGTGACGCGCTCGTCCACGGTCGCCAGGAATGGCGGGACTCTCATGGACGACGGCAGAATCTGGAGCGGCGAATTCGCGGGAAGTTCCCGCATAACGCACTGGCACGCGAGGATGATCCCGAGTTTCCCGACCGGCTCCTGGGTGCGGGATGCGCGACGTGGGCAGTACGGATCGCGGAGAAGTTCAGCAACGAATTCTGCCAGCGCATGGCGATCCCGGCACGCGGAGTGCCACCTCGCGAACGCACCCGCTAAAAACAAAGACCGCCACCTTTCGGGTGGCGATCGATGTCTCCCACCTGACCGCTATCTATTGTACTCGCGCCAACCGGTAGTCCGGTGATGCCCTCATCGTGCCGAGCGCACCCAGTGGCGACGTCTGGAATTGAGACAGCAAGTGCACGTGATCTTCGTAGACCGCGAGCGCACCCTGGAGCGAGGCATCAGTCCACCCGCCGCAACGCAGTGCGACGACGTCGATACCAGCCCGCTCGCCGGCGGATACGTCGTACGGCGAGTCGCCAACGAGGACGATGCCGTCACGCTTGCATCCGCAGGTGACCATCAGTGAAGTAATGATTTCGTTCAGTGCCGCATCACGGGGTCCGCCATCTGCAGCGACGATGTCGTCGAGCAGGTCCGCCACGCCTGACGCCCGCACCAGTTCCGGCGCCGTCTCCGAACTTCCGCCGGAAAGCGCGACGACGCGCAGTCCGTCGGATTTCATGCGCTGCAACAGGCGACGCGCCCCAACGAACGGCAGGATGCGGGGGAGATACCAGGTTCGGAAGATCCGCTCCTGCTGGCGCAGGATGCCGAGGCCTTCCGGTGAGTCGGCCGTCAAGCCGGCGACAATGCGCAGCAATTCGTCGCCAGCAACTCCGCTCAGGTGACGCAGCAGGTCGATCGACACGTCATGGCCGCCGTCATGCAAGGCAACGAGCCAGGACAGCGTCGACGCTTCGCGGGTGTCGACGAGAGCTCCCTCGAGTCCGAGGATGACCGCACTCCGGCGGCGGGGGCGGACGCGCCTGGCTACTGCGGTCTGCGTTGCACCAAATGTACGCAGCCGGGATCCACTGAAGCGTTCGACGTCCGTCTTCGACTCGGGCTCATCATCAAGTGAGCGATCGATCAGTGCGGGCCCGTCGATGGTGGCGAGGCCGGGCTGATGGAAGTCGAACGTCATGTCCATGTCAGATCCTCGTCAGGTGCTGGTGGGTGCGTGGCACAACATGCCGAGTCCAGTGTCCGCGCGACATTGGGCCGCGGTAACGACTTTGCATCTACCTTTGGGGGGATACGGTTGTGTCTGGAGAGATAGGTAAAAGGGACGTTTGGGATCCAGATCACACTCAGGCGCCGCCCGCGGCAAATCACGCGAACGGCGCCTGGAAAGTGCCCCTTGGTTAGTAGGTCGGTGGGGCCGTACCGACCGAACGAAGGCTGTCCTCGAATTCGCGGACTTCGCGTTCCGCTGCGTCCTTCGTCCGACCATAACGATTCTGAAGGGTGCCAAGGAGTTGGTCGCGTTTCCCTTCGATCTTGTCGAGATCATCGTCGGTCAGCTCGCCCCATTTCTCCTTGAGGCGGCCCTTGTAGTTGCGCCAGTTGCCCTTGATCTCGTCCCAGGTCATAAAGCCTCCTGTGAAGAGTTCGTCCTGTCGCTTTGGGTCTTCCGGCGACGCCGGGGACCCGCTTGCAAGGTGGCAGAACCGTCGCGTCGATTGCATTCCGCGTCGGGCCCCTTTTCTCATAGCCCGGAAGGGGTAGGGCAAAAAATGAGTCGGCGACTGGACGCCAGCCGTGGTCTCCCACAAACCACGTTGAGCTGAGCGAGAAGCGCGTCTCGCTTGCTCATGCTGACGACACAGCCGCCGAATCGCGAAGCGGTCAAGCCGCTCCGCAAACCATCACTCCGCTGGATCTCCGTACCCGAAGGTTGCCGTGTCCTCCTCTTCATCCGGTTCCAGAATTCCGTCATCCGCGCTGTCGGCGTCGGACGACTCGAACTCCAGTTCGTCGGATTCATCGAGCATTTCGGAGGATTCCTCCACCTCTTCGATTTCGTCAAACTCCGGCAGGCGTTCGTCTGGAATAGGCATTGGTGTATTTCCGGCTCGATAGGTCGCTTGCGACTACACGGCGTGGCCGCTGGGTGGCGACAGTATTGGAATGCGGAAGCGCTCGCGACATTCCCCGCACGATGGATTTTGCATCACCCCATCAGTGAAAGGCTGATCTGCTCCCCGGATCGTCTTCGGGCCACGGAATCTCACATTTCCACGGCATCGGTCGCCTCATTTCTCCGCAACCTTCGCGCTGCGCGGGGTAGTGCTGCGACAGACGATTCAGGAGGGACATCATGCTGCGACGCGACGCAGGGGCGGTTCTGGCGGTGGCGGCGACGGCGGTGCTGGCGCTGAGTTTCAAGGAGTGGAGCGCCACTCTCCAATCACAGAATGGTTCGACGGTGACCGGGACGGCGACCGCACAACCGGCAGCCGGCGACAGCCTGATCGTGGGCATTCGCATCAAGGGCGCCAGGTCGGGCGATACCAATCCCTGGCACGTCCACAGCGGTGGTTGCGACAGTTCGGGTGCCGTGATCGGCGACCCGTCTCGTTATGCGGCCATGACGATTCGCGCGGACGGGGCTGCTGAGACGACCGCTCGCGTCAAGACCCTGCTCACGGTTGGCGTTCCCTATTCCGTAAACGTGCACCGCTCGCCGAGTGACATGACGGTGATCGCGTGCGGCAACCTTCGGCCCGTTGCGGGCCCATAGACGCATGGAGAATGAATCAATGACGGCGACGGTGCAGCGCCACGGCCGATATACCCTGTTCGAAACCCCCAATGAGAACCGGATCCTTACGCTGGGGAACGACCTGTGGTTCGCGTGGGTGAAGGGTGAGCAGGGCGATATCCTCGTTCGTTCAGACGAGGACCACGACCGCGCCCGGACGATCCGGGAGGGCGAGTATTACCTCGTGGATTTTCAGGCCGATCCGTCGTTTACCGACGTGCCGCACCTTTTCCTGGAGCGCGACGATCATTTCCAGGAGCTCATCCTGCCTAACGGGCTCCCCACACAGGACGACCGGCAGCGACGTGTAGTGGAAACGGAAAAGACCATGGACCGCGATGAACTCGAACGCAATCTCGCCGGGAGCACGCGTCCCGAGACGAGTGAAGAACGAATCACGACCAGTGAAGAGCGCATCCTGACCGGATCGGATCGTGAGTTGCCGATCCCCGACTACGACGAGCTATCGGTGCGTGGGGCGAAGCCGCGGCTCGATGACCTGAACCCGGAAGAACTACGCGTGCTGCGCGCGTACGAGGCGGAGAACAAGAAGCGGAAAACGCTGATCCACGAAATCGACCGCAGGCTCCGGTAGTCGCTGCCTTACGGCCAGGTGAAGCCCAGTCCTATCGCCACCTGGTTCAGGCTTGTGCCGTTGAACGTGCTGGACAGGATGTCGAAATATGGCGTGAGCGCGAAATTTTTCCCCACGCGCGCATCGTAGCCGATGCCAATCGTCACGCCGAAGCCTTCGTCTTCGACCGAAAGACCTCCAAAGTCAACCTCGGCGGTCGCGAGACCCAGACCGCCCTTGAGAAACAAGCCGCCCTGCGCGCTCGGATAGAACTGCAACACCGGACCGATATTGGTAACGGTCAGCGTCGCATCGTTTTCGCTCCTGGTGAACCCGTTGATTTCGCCGCCGATGAGCAGCCGTTGACTCAACGTACCGCCGGCCCGGAGCTGGAAGTTTACACCGCTCAGCCGATCGTCTTCCTCACCTTCATCGTTGCAATCGTCGCATCCGAGAGAACCGGCACCGAACCCGAAAGTGATCCAGAATCCCTGTCGGGTCTGTGCAGTGCCTTGCGCGGTCGCAGGAATGGAAAGCGACATAAGGAGTGCGAGGACCAGGCCGTACATGCGCATGGAGGAGTTGGGCTGAGGGTGCATAACGGTTGAGCGGGCACGCTCGACAATCAGGCTATTTGAAGCGGGGTGAACAAATCAAGTCGTCAGGCACGACGCATGGTTCACTCCGGTTCAGGGCTCATGCAGCCTGACGAGTGACCAAGGTCACGGGCAACCTTCGAAACGCGCGGGGTAGACTTTTCCCATGGCGCGCACGATGGAGAAGCGCCGCGTTTCACCCTTCACGGAGTCGCTACGATGTTAACCATCGCGGTAGTCCTACTGGTCTTGTGGCTGCTCGGCCTGGTGTCCTCGTACACGATCGGCGGAATGATTCACATCCTTCTGGTCGCGGCGATCGTGATCTTCCTGGTTCGTGCTTTCCAGGGACGCCGTCCAATAGTCTGACGCAGGCGTGGCTGGCGGCGCGCGGCGAACCACCTCGCCTCTGTCAGCCACGCTTCGTCTGGGTACCAAACTCCTCGAGCAATCGCACGAGCGAGCGCTCGCAGTTATGAAGCCGGCCGCGTGACGTCGCCAGGTCGCTCACCGCGACAACTGGTCGATTGATCACACGGCCGGCTTCAAATGCGCGGGTCACGGCCGGCGAGATGTACGAAGCGCGGCACACCGCCGGTGTATTCCCGAGCGTCTCAGCAGTCTCCTTTACGGCCGCAATGAGCTTCTTCTTCACCTGCGCCGGCGAGTCGAACGGATCCAATCCAGTGCGCGCCAGAGCGCAGGCGCACGTGATCGTGCCGGCCCACGTACGAAAGTCCTTGGCGCTGAACGCGTCGCCCATAGCGTCCTTGATGTAGGCGTTGATGTGCTGCCGGCGCACTGCCTTCCACGCACCGGTTTCGTCCTGGAACGTGAACACGCGCCGACCGCCCACCTTGAGCAGCGACCGCACCACCGATGCGATGCGCTTGTCCTCAAACGTGTAGACGTGATCCTTGCCACTCTTTCCGACGAAACGCAGGCGAACCGTCTTTCCGCGCACGTCGACGTGTCTCGTGCGCAGCGTCGCGATGCCGTAGCTGCCGTTTTCGCTCGCGTACTCCTCGCTGCCCGGCCGCAGGAAGCAGATGGAGAGCACGCGCAGCATGCATGCGAGTACGCGCTCCCGACTGTAGTCCTTCCGTGCCAGGTCGCGCGATATCCGGGCCCGCAGCAGCGGAAGTTTTTTCGCGAATGCGACCAGGCGCTTGTGTTTTCGCCGTTCCCGTTTTTCAACAGCACGCTGATGGTACAGGTACTGCCACCGACCGGCCTTGTCCTTGCCCACGGCCTGAATCCAGGCTGACTGGGAGTCATGTATTGCGACTGCGGTCCAGGCAGGCGGAATCTTCAGCAGCTGAATTCGCTCGACCTGTCGGCGCGGCGCACGGGTACCATTGGCATACCGATACCGGAAGCCGGTCTTCATGCCACCGAGGCGAAGGATTCCTTCGGATTGAAGCTGGGAGACAACGGTCATGGGCCGTGCTACCGGATGCGCACGACGCCGGTTCCCGTTGTGCTAGCGGCGTCAAGCAGAGGTAAGACTGCCTAACGCATGAAATCCACCGTCGTGAAACCCGAGTCGCAGTCACCGGAGCCGGCTGCCTGGCGCGACGCGGTGGAGCAAGGTGTCGCCTCGCTCGCGGATGCCGAGGCAGCGGCCCGGGGGTGCCAGGCCTGCCGGTTGTGGCGTAATGCAACGCAGACCGTGTTCGGGAACTCCGAGTCCCGGAAAAAGCCGCGGTTGATGCTCGTCGGCGAGCAACCAGGTGATCGTGAAGACGTTGCGGGCGAGCCGTTCGTCGGACCAGCGGGACGTCTGCTCGATGACGCGCTGGAAGCGGCCGGCATCGACCGGAAAACCGCGTATCTCACGAATGTCGTCAAGCACTTCAGCTTTGAACTGCGAGGGAAGCGCCGCATCCACAAGAAACCAAAAGCGGACGAGATCCGGGCCTGCCGGCCGTGGCTCGAGGCGGAGATAGCGGCACTTCAACCAGCGCTGGTGATCTGTCTTGGCGCGACGGCAGCGCACGCCATCCTCGGTCCGTCGTTCAGGGTAACGAAGAGCCGGGGCACACTGGTGTCGTCACCGATCGCGCCTCGTGTGATGGCAACGGTGCATCCGTCCTCTATCTTGCGGGCGGCCGACGATGAATCGCGGCGGGCAGAAATGCAGTCGTTCATCGACGACCTGATGGAAGCGCAACGGATACTGGATTCCCGCAACGGTTGAAGACACGGAGCACGGATGAATCATGGCCGCGTAGTGGTGACCATCCTCGTTGCACTTGCCTGTCAATCCAGGGCCAACAAAAACGCAGATAGCGCGATCGTGGACTCGAGCAGCGTCTCCACGGCTTCGGTCATTCCGCCGGCCGTGTTGCTGAACTGCGGAGATCACGAGGTGACGCTCCGGTATGGCGGCGATTCCGCGGTCGCGATCATCGACGGCGAGCGGTTGACGCTGCGACGGACGTCGGCCGGCGGGGAGCTGCGAGATGTCGCGGTTTCCGACAGCACGACGTATGTCGTCAGGCAGGACTCGTCGACAACAATCCGTGTAAAGGGGCAGGATCCGGGATCATGTCTCGAGCAGTCAACGTTGCCCTTCGAGGCGCGCGGGCATGAGCCGGGTTGGGTGTTGAGAATTGTCGGCGGCAGGATCACCTACATCGGCAACTATGGCGCCGATACCGTGGAGTCTTCTGCTGCGTCGGTGACCACGACCGGCCGGGCCACGACCTACATCACGCAAACGTCATCGAAGCTGACGGTGGTGGTGAGCGATTCCCTGTGCGCTGATGGGGCGACCGGAATGCCGCACCCCTACACCGTGCACATCACGCATGACGGCGCGGCCGTGACTGGATGTGGAGGCGAGCCATCCTCGCTGCTGGTCGGCGAGCAGTGGATCGTCCGCGAGGTTCGAGGCACCGCGATGGCGGAGCCGCCGCCGACGATGGTCTTCATGCGGTCGAATCGCGTCGGGGGCACGACGTCCTGCAATCGCTACTCCGGCCCGTACCGCCTGAGCGGAGAGGGCCTGAGTTTCGGCACCCTGGTCTCAACCAGGATGGCGTGCGCTGAACCGCGCATGAGCCAGGAGACAGCGTTCCTGCAGGCACTCGGTACGGTTGCCCGGTTCGAAATCCTGGCCGACGGGACCTTGAAGCTGCTTGCGGACGATGGACAGGCGATCGTTGCGCGCCGACAGTAATTTGCGCTGATGGACAAACCTATCCGCAGCCTGCATCACGTGACGGCGACCGTCAGTGAGGCCCAGGACGACCTCGATTTCTATACCGGGCTTCTCGGACAGCGCCTCGTGAAGAAGACGGTGAACTTCGACAACACGCACGTCTACCACTTTTATTACGGTGACGAAAAGGGCACGCCGGGAACGATCATGACCACGTTCCCCTACGGCCAGATGGGCGTTAGGCAGGGAACGCACGGGGCGGGGCAGATCACCGCGACATCGTTTTCCGCATCACCCGGATCGCTGCCGTTCTGGTTTGAACGACTGGCGTATGCAGGCGTTCCGTTCGAAGCGGAGAGCTCCGGCTTTGGTGAAAGCGCCGTCCGGTTCCGCGACCCGTCGGGACTCACGATCCGGATCGTGGAGAGCCAGTCGGATCCACGAACGCCGTGGCGCAAGCCGGACATCGATGAAGCCCATGCCTTGCGTGGCATCCACGGCGTGACGTTGACCGTCCGCGATCCGAAGCAGACGCTCTCGTTCATGAGCGAGTTGATGGAGACGAGCGTTGTCGGGGAACAGGAGGACGCGCTGCGCGTAGCGGTCAACGGGGATGTACCGGGACGGCTGGTGGAGATCGTGCGTGCCGGCGATGCCGCCAACGGCATCAATGGCCTCGGCACCGTGCATCATGTCGCCTTTGCGGTTGATGATCCCGATCAACAGCTCGAGTTGCGCCGCGAGCTGGTGCGTCGCGGCATTCCCGTGACGGAAGTCCTGGATCGCCAGTATTTCCGGTCGATCTACTTCCGGGAGCCGGGCGGCGTGCTGTTCGAAGTGGCAACGATTCCGCCGGGTTTTACGGCCGACGAATCTGTGGCGGAGCTGGGGACGTCGTTGAAGCTTCCGCCGTGGGAGGAAGGGAACCGCCGCAACATCGAGGCGGGATTACCCACGGTGACGGCATCGTGACCAGCGAGCTTGCTCCGCACACCGGGCAACCGGTCCTGCGTGCCGGCGTTCCGGTGTCCGAGGCGCGCGCCGCTGTCATCATGATCCACGGCCGGGGGGCGGGTCCGCGAAATATACTCGACCTGGTGCCGCTGATCGATCATCCGAGCGCTGCGTATGTGGCGCCTGGCGCGAATGGCGGCACGTGGTACCCGAAGAGCTTCCTGTCGCCGATTCCCGAGAACGAGCCGGGCATCTCGTCAGGCATTGCCGTGATCCACGGCCTCATCGAGGAAATTGTCTCCGGTGGCGTGCCGAGCGAGCGCATCATGCTGCTCGGGTTTTCGCAGGGGGCGTGCCTGACCTGCACCGCGGCCCAGCGCCGCCCCGCTCGTTATGGTGGTGTGATTGCGTTCTCCGGAGGGTTGATCGGTCCGCCGGGAACGACGTGGGACGCGCAAGGCAGCTTCCAGTCCACACCGGCGTTTTTCGGGTGCAGTGATGTCGACCCGCACGTACCGGAACCGAGGGTGCGGGAAAGTGCGGCCATCTACGAACGGATGGGCGCCAGCGTGACGACCCGGATTTACCCCGGGATGGGCCACCTCGTGAACGACGATGAGGTCTCATTCGCGCGCGACCTGCTCGCACGGCTCGCCGGATGACCTTTTCGTACGTCACACACGAAGTTCGCGTCGTCTTCGGCACCGGTGTCCTCAGCACGCTGCCGGACGAACTGGACCGCGCCGGCTTCTCCAGCGTCATGCTGCTGACCACGCCCGGTCGCGCCGCGGAACGGGAGCGTGTCGTATCATTGTTAGGCAGCAGGCTGGTCGGCGAATACAGCGGCGCGCGACTGCACGTTCCGGTGGAGGTGGTCGCTGACGCGCGGGCGGCGCTCGAGCGCAGCCGGCCGCAATCGCTCCTGGCGTACGGCGGTGGATCGGCCATCGGGCTGGGCAAAGCGCTGGCGCATGCTACCGGACTTCCACTGGCGGCCGTTGCGACGACGTATTCGGGCTCCGAGATGACTGCCGTGTGGGGGAACAGCGATGGCACCGTGAAGCGCACCTTCCGCAACACGGAAGTGGCGCCTCGCCTCGTGCTCTACGACCCGTTGCTGACATACGGGCTTTCGCGGGAGGTCACGGTCGCGAGTGGCATGAACGCCATCGCACACTGTGTGGAAGCAGAGTACGCGCCGGAGCGAGGTCCCGTGACGTCAGCGGCTGCGCTCGAGGGCTTGAAGCATCTGGCCGCGAGCCTGCCGGTCGTTGCTGAATCACCGCGCGACCAGAGTGCACGATACGACGCTCTACTTGGCGCACACTACGCCGGCCGTGCCCTGGACATGACCGCCATGGGCCTGGAGCACAAGCTGGCGCACATCATGGGCGGCAGCTTTCACCTCAATCATTCGGAAGCCCATGCCGCGTTGGTGCCGTGGGTCACGGCGTGGAACGCGCCGGCGGCACCCGCGGCGATGCAGCGAATGGCGACCGCGTTAGGCACTGGTGATGCTGCGGCGGCGCTGATCGACCTGGCGCAACGACTGGGGATCAAGCCATTGCGCGCGCTTGGCTTCTCAGCGAATGACATTCCGCGTGCCATAGAGATCGCACTGGGGCTCAGCTTCCCCAACCCGCGCCCAGTCAATGCTGATGGAATTCGTTGGGTCCTGGAGCGCGCGCTAGACGGGAAGGACCTTTGAACCGCGAAGGACGCGAAGGACGCGAAGGTCTCATGGGGTTTTCCCTTGGCGTCCTTGGCGTCCTTGGCGGTCAATTGTTTTTGCGATGACGTTTAGAATTTCCGGAGCACGACCTTTGCAATCGCTTCCATTCCCGGATCACGTCCGGCGATGAAGTCCTCGATGGTGAATGGTGCGGGGATGTCGGGGGCAAGTGAGGGCACGCTGATCGGATTCCGAACAACCGCACCGTGACAATCCGTGTACGGTTTACATCCGGTCTTGTAATCGTGACGCTGCGTCGAGTACGACATGGCCGCGCCGGAATACGGAAGCCGCGCCAAGCGACCCTCCGCCCAGAACTCGAGGCGGTCGCCGACCACTTCTCCAACAATCGTCACCCGATCACCACCGGCCTGCTTCAGGTACCCTGTCGTTGAGATGGCCGCTGAAAACGTCCACGGACTCGTGAGAACGAAGATCCTGCCAGGGACGAGCGTGGGGAGCGACTGTACGAAGTCACGCGTGTTATTCAGGTCTCCACCTCCGTTGACACGCAGGTCCAGCACGAGATTCCGGGGTTTCATGCGGTGTATCTCGTCTGTGGCTTTTCCGAGGAACTCCTGAATCGGCTGCGGGCCGTCATGATTGGCTCGCAGCTGGACGATCAAGGCGTTCAGCTCGGGCGCCGGGCGGAGGCGGAAGAACTGGGACGGCTCCTGGAACGCCCATGGCGATTTCTCCTTCGTTCCCAGGAATCGCCAGTCGCCGCGATCGCCGTCCAGCGGCTCGGGATACAACCATCGCGTGCCGGGGAAAGCCTCCCGACTGGCGTTAGGCGGGTCGGCGGTAATGCGCCGGTCGATCGTGCGTCCGTTGCGAAGCGCGAAACGAAACACTGCCGTTCGAGGCACGGTCGTAATCCCGAGCGCCATCATCTGCTCCGGCGACTCGAGCAGGAAGGGAAGCTGGCGATCGCGCCAGGCCGGTGTTCCTCCCGACAACACATGCGCTGCCGACCTGACGTCGGCCAGCGCCTTGCCGTCGATCCCGACGAGTCGCGCGCCAAGGAGGTCGGCGTGCGCCGTATCGGCGCTCAGCACATAGAACTGGTCGCCGAAGGGTACCAGCCGGATGGGGACGCGTGTATATCGACGGGACCTCAGAGACGCGGGCGAATTCGTGTGCCCGTTGTCGGCCAGCGCGACGATGCGGGCGAGCTCCAGCTCGAACTGGGCGGCAGTAAGAGTGCCGACGTTCGACTCGAGCGTTCGCAGCCGTCTATCTGCCTCGGCGCGGTGCTCGATCGAATACGAGCTGTCGCGAGCATAGAAATCGCGACGAAACGCGACCAGATCGTTTCGCCGACCCTCTTCAACGGATTGCGCGTTTGCGCCGGCAGGGGCGAACAAGAAAAATGCGACGACGAGTGCACGAACAACGCGTGGCTGCATGAGTCCTCCTATCGTGGTGCCGTATCGAACGTCGATAGGACAGCAGAAGTTGCGCGCAGGGTTGAAGAGGGAGGGCGCGATGTTGCAAGCGGTCGGAATTCGGTGCCGGCGGCCGTCTGTCAATGCCGCAATCCGCGACCGTCAACTGCCTTGCGGGGCACGGGGCGCGGCATAGCGTTATCAGCTAATTCAACCGCGGAGGGCCGGGCGCTTGGACAACGCACGTACTGCCTCCGTCACGGTGACCGTAAATGGGACGTCGTGCCAGCGCCAAGTCGAGCCCCGGCTGCTGCTGAGCGACTTCCTGCGTCAGGACCTGAGGTTGACGGGGACGCACGTCGGATGTGAGCACGGAGTGTGTGGGGCCTGTACCGTGCTCCTGGACGGCGACCCGGTCCGGTCCTGCCTGATGCTCGCGGTACAAGCGGACGGCCATTCCCTGACTACGGTGGAGGGGCTCGCCCCGAACGGGGAGTTGCACCCATTGCAACAAGCCTTCCACGAGGCCCATGCCCTGCAGTGCGGCTTCTGCACACCGGGCATCCTGATGACGATCGTAGCGTTCCTCCGGGACCACCCTGGAGCGAGCGAGCCGGCCATCCGCGAGGCGTTGTCGGGGAACCTCTGCCGGTGTACCGGCTACCAGAACATCGTGAACGCGGTGTTGCACGCCGCCGCCGCGGCCACTCGTCAGGCATGACGCGTCTCGTCGGCGCACGTGTCCTTCGCAATGAAGATGCGCGACTGCTTTCCGGCCGTGCACTCTTCGTCGACGACGTCCTGCTGCCGGGAATGCTGCATGTGGCGTTCCTGCGCAGCGACCACGCGCACGCGCGAATTCGCGGCATCGATATCGAGCGCGCGCGGAGACGGCCCGGTGTCGTCGCTGTCTACACGGCGCATGATCTTGGCGACTACTGGAAGCCCGGACCGCTCCTGGTGTCACCACCTCCCATCAAGGACCTCCTGTTCCGGGAGGCGACACAGGTTCCGTTGGCGAAGGACAAGGTGCGCCATCTTGGTGAGCCGATCGCGATGGTCGTCGCCGAGAGCCGCTACATCGCGGAAGACGCGGCCGAGGACATCGTAGTCGACTTTGAGCTGTTGCCGGCGGTTACGAGCCTCGAACGCGCACTGCAACCAGGTGCGCCGCGGATTCACGAGCAATTCGACTCCAATGTCGCGGCGCATGTCGTGCAGACAAAAGGTGACTACGCGAAAGCGCGCGCAAAGGCGCGCACGGTTGTCACGCGACGGCTGACGTACGATCGCGGCATCGCCGGCGCCATCGAGAATCGCGCCGTCGTCGCTGACTGGAACGCGACGGCGGAAGAGCTCACGATCTGGGACACCACGCAGGCACCGATCCCGATCCGCAACGGCCTGGCAAACCTGCTCGGCCTCTCAGACTCGCAGGTGCGGGTGATCGCTCCGTTCGTTGGCGGCGGTTTCGGGCCGAAAATCATGATGTTCTACCCGGAGGAGGTCCTGATCCCGTGGGCCGCCCTCAAGATCGGCCGTCCGGTGAAATGGACCGAAGATCGCCGCGAGAACTTCACCGCCACCACGCAGGAGCGCGGTCAGGTTCACGACGCTGAAATCGCCATCGGCACGAACGGCAGGATCCTTGGCGTCAAGGACGTCTTCCTGCACGACGCGGGTGCATACGACCCGTATGGCCTAACGGTGCCGATCAACAGCCAATGTACGCTGCTGGGTCAATACGACATCCCGAACTACTTCTCCGAATTCACGGCGGTCTTCACCAACAAGCCCATCGTGACGCCGGTGCGCGGCGCGGGACGGCAGCATGGGGTGTTTGTCATCGAACGGCTGCTCGACATCGCCGCGCGCGAGCTTGGCATCGATCGCGTAGAGATCCGTCGGCGGAACTTCCTGCACCCGGGCGACTTTCCGCATAACCACGAAATCATCTTCCAGGATTTCCAGCCGCTCGTCTACGACTCGGGGAATTACGAACCCGCAATGCAGCACGCCGCGGAACTGATCGGCTACGAGAAGTTCGTGCGTGAGGACCAACCCCGGTTGCGGGCCGAGGGGAAGCATGTGGGGCTGGGCATCGTCTCTTATATAGAAGGGACCGGAATCGGTCCGTACGAGGGGGCGCGCGTCCGGGTCGAGCCGGGCGGTCGCGTTCTCCTGGCGACCGGTGTCGGGACGCAGGGTCAGGGACATTTCACCACCTTCGCGCAGATCGTCGCCGAGCAGCTGGGCGTGAAGGTCAGCGACGTGCACGTGATTACCGGCGACACGCGTGAGTTTCACTGGGGCACCGGCACATTTGCGAGCCGGGGAGCCGTCGTCGCGGGAAGCGCCTGTCATGCCGCGGCAGAGAAGGTTCGCGAAAAGGCGATCGCGTTGGCAGCCGAGCTGCTGAATGTACGACCCGGGCGCGTCGTACTCGAAGGGGGGCGGGTCTTCGTGAAAGACGCGCCGTCCATTGGATTCGCGTTAGGCGAACTTGCGAAGAAGGCCAACCCGCTCCGGGGAGCGGTGAAGCCGGGCACCGAACCAGGCCTGGAAGCCACGGCGTATTTCGGACCAGCGCGCGGGAGCACGGCCAGCGGCGTGCACGCCATGATCGTCGAGGTGGACAAGGAGACCGCAAACGTCGAGATCAAGCGGTACGTCGTGGTCCACGACTGCGGCCGGCAGCTGAACCCGATGATCGTCGAAGGCCAGATCCAGGGTGGTGTGGCCCATGGAATCGGCAATGCGTTTTACGAACAGTTGATCTTCGACGAAGGAGGGCAACTCCTGAATGCGTCGCTGATGGACTACCTGTTGCCGACGGCGCTGGATGTCCCGCGTGTGGAGCTGGGCCACCTCGAAACGCCGTCGCCGCTGAACCCGACCGGAGCGAAAGGCGTCGGCGAAGCGGGCGCCATTCCAACCGGAGCACTGTTCGCCCAGGCCGTCGAGGACGCACTGCAGGGAACCGGCGTGGAAATCCTCGAGATTCCGTTGTCGCCTAACAGGCTGTTCGAGCTGATTGCGCGAGGCGGAACCGCGGCGCCCGTCCCCGTAACGCGTAATGGCGCGCGCACGCTCACCGTCACTGGGAGCTTCGACTTCGATGCTCGCGTCGAGGCGGTCTACGACGCGCTGCTCGATCCCACCGTTCTGGCCAGCGCGATGCCGGGATCGCAGCGCCTGGACCGCGTCGCCCCCGATCGGTACCAGGGAGTCATGAAAGTCGGGCTCGGCCCGGTGTCGGCCGCGGAGTTCACCCTTGGCGTGAACATTCAGGATGCCGAGCCTAACGCGGGTTACCGGATGGCCATTGATGCCCGGGGAAGCCTTGGATTCGTCACCGGTACCGCGACGGTCCGTCTCGCGCCGCGGAATGGCGGCGGAACCACGATGCGGTACGATGCCGACCTGCATGTCGGCGGAACCATCGCGGCCGTCGGGCAGCGGCTGCTGGATTCTGCCAGTCGCGTGATGAGTTCACAGGGATTGAAGGCCCTGAACCGGCAGATGAAGCGCCGGTTCGAAGGAAACAATTCGTGAAGCCGGCGCCGTTCGATTGGTACCGCGCGAATAGCGCGGACGAGGCGCTGGCACTGCTGGCGGAATACGGCAACGATGCGAAACCGCTGGCTGGCGGCCAGAGTCTCATCCCGGCGATGAACTTTCGACTGGCACGTCCGGCGGTGTTGGTGGACATGAACGCCGCCGTGGACCTCTCCGGGATCGAACTGCAGTCCGACGGATCGCTACGCATCGGAGCGATGACCCGACAGCAGGCTGTCGAACGAAGCACCACGGTAGCCACGCATGCGCCGTTGCTCGCGGAGGCGATGCCA
This sequence comes from Gemmatimonadaceae bacterium, assembly GCA_035646395.1. Classification (GTDB taxonomy): domain Bacteria; phylum Gemmatimonadota; class Gemmatimonadetes; order Gemmatimonadales; family Gemmatimonadaceae; genus JABWBJ01. The sequence goes on from DASRPK010000302.1 coordinate 44,174, forward strand.
TGGGTGGCGCACACACAGATCCGCACACGGGGAACCATTGGTGGCAGCGTGGCGCACGCGGATCCGGCGGCTGAACTTCCCGCGATCTTCGCCGCATTGGGAGCGCGTTATGAGCTCAGATCCCGGGAAGGAGATCGCTGGATCGCGGCCGAATCATTCGTGACGGGGCTTTTCGAGACAGCGCTGGAACAAGGGGAGATCGTCACTGGCATCGAGATTCCGGCGGCTGCCCCCCGCACCGGTTCCGCGTTTGTTGAGATGGCGCGCCGCCACGGCGATTTCGCGCTTGCTGGCGTCGCTTGTACGGTGACGGTCGATGAGTCAGGCCGTTGCTCGGGCGCCCGGGTTGCGTTGTTCGGAATCGGCGACGGTCCGGTGTTGAGCCAGGCGGGCACGGCGATTTTAGCTGGCGCAATGCCTGACGAGGGCATCATCCGTGAGGCGGCCGCCGGCATTGGATCGGAAGTGGACCCGCCGGCGGATATTCACGCGACGGCCGCCTACCGCAAACACCTGAGCGTCGTCCTCGCTCGCCGCGCCCTCACCAGCGCGTTTCACCGCACGGTCTCATCACGATGAGCACACTGTTGCCTCCCGGCCTGGTCGAACCACCGACGATCCCCGCCAGTCGTTATGCAGGCGCGGATCTGCTGCCGACGCCGCTGAGCGCACGGACCTGGAATGCGCGGCACTTTGCGTCCCTGTGGGTCGGGATGAGCGTGTGCATTCCGACCTACATGCTGGCCGCGGCGCTCATCCAGTCCGGGCTTTCGTGGTCAGCGGCGCTGGCCGCGATCTTCATCGGCAACGCCGTGACGCTTGTCCCCATGTTGATCAACGGGCACGCGGGGACTCGTTATGGAATTCCGTTCCCGGTATTCCTGCGGGCGGCATTTGGTCCGCGCGGCGCTCACGTGCCGGCGCTGCTCCGCGGAGCGGTCGCCTGCGGCTGGTTCGGCATCCAGACGTGGATCGGCGGACTGGCGATTCACGAGATGATGACGATCCTCGTGCCGGACTGGGCCCTGTTCGGCGGTGCCTGGCTGTGGATGGGATTCACGCTGCCTCACTACATCGCTTTCCTCCTGTTCTTCGTGATGAACCTGTACTTCGTCTGGAATGGAACGGAGTCGATCAAGTGGCTCGAGACACTCACGGCGCCGCTGCTCATCGTGGCGGGGCTGGCGCTGTTCTGGTGGGCCGCGGTGCGGGCTGGGGGACTGGGCGGGATGTTCGCCGGCGCGACGACACTGGGCGGCGCGCAGCCGTTCTCGTTCGGCCTGTTCCTGCCGTGGGTCACGGCGATGGTAGGTTTCTGGGCTACGCTTGCCCTCAACATTCCGGATTTCACGCGGTTCGCGAAGAGCCAGCGCGACCAGGCCTTCGGCCAGGCGTCAGGTATCCTGACGACGATGCCCCTGTTTGCATTCATCGGCATCGCGGTGACGAGTGCGACCGTGACCATTTACGGCGAAGCGATCTGGAACCCGGTGACACTGGTGGCTCGCATGACCGTGGATCTCGACAACCCGGTGCTTGGGTTCATCGCGCTGCTCGTCCTGATGATTGCGACGCTGACGACGAACATCGCCGCCAACATCGTCGCGCCGGCCAATGCCATCGCCAACCTGTCCCCGGTGCGGCTCACGACACGCATGGGTGGCCTGATCGCGGCCGTGATCGGGATCATCATCATGCCGTGGAAGTTGCTCGACAGCTATCAGACATGGCTGATCACGTACTCCGGCCTTCTGGGTGCGGTTGGTGGCGTGATCGTGTGCGATTACCTCGTCGTGCGACGGGGATACTTGCGCGTAGCCGATTTGTATGCGGAACGGGGCGCGTACACCTATGACATGGGCATCAACCGCGCCGCCACGATCGCCATGGGCGCTGGTGTTGCGACGGCGCTCGCCGGACTCCTGCATCCCTCAGTTCGATTCCTGTTCGACGGCGCCTGGTTTTCGGCCGCTGCCGTTGCCTTCGTCCTCTATGCGTTGCTGATGCGGTCGTCGCCTGCGTCAGACGTCGTCACCTCCCAGGGAGAGCTCACGTGAAGACCTACGACCTGTCGCAGGACCTGAATCAGGAGGTCACGTTCTGGCCGTATTATCCGCCCTTCGAGGTGAAATACATCAAGCGGAAGGCGGAGCACGGAGTGAACGCGCAGTACATCCAGACGTCGAACCACATGGGGACGCACCTGGACGCGCCGCGACACTTCGTCACCAACGGTCGAACGATTGACCAGATCCCGATGGACTGGTTATGCGGTCCCGGCGTCGTAGTGGACCTGCGCGATGAGATGGGTGACCTGGCGGTCTACACGCCGAAGATGATCGAGAAGCGGGTGAAGGTGAAAGACGGCGACATCCTCCTGCTTCACACCGGGTTCGAGCAGTATGCGCAGTTCGGCAAGGCGGCTGACGAGGAGCGCTACATCCACATGCATCCCGGTGCACATCCGGACATGGTCCCATGGCTGCTCAAGAAGAAGGTGCACATCTGGGGCGTCGACTGTGTGTCGACCGACCATCCAATGAACCTTCCCATCGGCCGGTTCCTGGGGAAAGGCGCACACGGTCATTGCGACCGCGTGCGGGCGAGAGCCGAGGAGATGTTCGGCGGCCCGAAGGGCGTTGCAAAGATGTTCCCGGACTCGGCGTACCAGCTGACGCATAACGCGCTTTTCCCGGAGGACTGCATGCACATCGAGAATCTCGGTGGGGAGATCAGCGCGCCCGAGCTGCAGAACACGCGATGCATCATCGGTGTGTTCCCGTGGAAGTTCCGAGGTGGGGAAGCGGCGTTTTGCCGGACGGTGGCCTGGGTGGATCAATGGCCGAAGAATCCGTAGGCCTGACGGCGACGGCTATTGCACGCGGAGTCGCGGAGGGGGCGACATCCGCGGTCTCGATCGTCGAGGCGGCGCTTGAACGCGTGGCAAAGTTCAACGAACAGCTCAATGCGATCGTGACGCTCAACCCAACGGCGCTGGACGACGCGCGGACAGTTGATGATCGTGTGGCTGCCGGCGAGAACCTTCCGCTGGCCGGCGTTCCGGTCGGGATCAAGGACGTCACGCCGGTGGCGGGACTGCGAACAACCTACGGGTCTCCGTTCTACACGCAGCACATCCCCTTCGAGGACGCGCTCGTCGTCAGGCGATTGCGTGACGCCGGCGCCGTGATCCTCGGAAAGACGAATACACCGGAGTTTGCGGCGGGCGGGAATACCTGGAACGACGTCTTTGGTCGCACGCACAATCCGTGGGATCCCACGAAGAGCGCGGGCGGTTCAACCGGCGGCGGTGCCGTCGGACTTGCCACCGGAATGATTGCGCTCGCCGAGGGCACGGACCTCGGCGGATCCCTTCGGATCCCAGCGAGCTTCTGCGGAGTGGTGGGGCTGCGACCGTCACCGGGTCTCGTGCCAACCCACCCGAGTGACTGGGTATGGGATACGCTGCAGGTCACAGGTCCAATGGCACGAAACGCCGAAGACGTTGCGCTCATGCTCCAGGCCATCGCCGGGCCGAGTCCGTATTCGCCGCTGCGACAGCCGACCGCCGGCCGCGATTTCGGGGGAGCCGTTCGTTCCGGACCGAAACGGGGCCTGCGCCTTGCCTATTGCCCCGATATCGCCGGCATCGGCGTAGAGCCTGACGTCGAGAGAGTCTGTCGAGACGCTGTCGATTCACTCGCCGCGGCCGGTCACGAGGTGTCGGACGTGCACCTCGATTTCGCAAAGGCGCGCGACGCGTTTCTTGCCTTACGAGGCTACTGGTTCGTCTCGCACATGTACGAACGGCTCGGCCACATCGAGGAGTTCGGCGTCAACGTCAAGAACAACACGAAGGCGGGACTGAGTGGATCGACGCTCGATCTTGGCAAGGCGGAGCGGATCCGGAGCGAGATGTGGCACAGCTTCCGCATCTTCTTCGAACGGTACGACCATCTGCTCACGCCGACGATGTGCGTGCCGCCGTTTCCGGTCGAAAAGAATTATCCGGAGGCTGTCGCGGGGCAGAAGATGAAGACGTATGTAGACTGGCTGGCGCCGACGTTCCTGCTGAGCCTAACGGGTCTGCCGGTGGGATCGGTGCCGTGTGGTCTGGATTCGGGCGGAATGCCGGTGGGTCTTCAGGTCGTCGGGCGCCCGGAGGGGGAGGAGTCGGTGTTGGCGTTGATGGCTGGGGTCCAGGGTTTAATTCCGATGGAGTTACCGGCCGTCGTGAGGTCCAGGGCAGTCTAAGGTCGTAGTTATTCCTCCCGTAATGCCACCGTCGGACTCACGCGCGCTGCACCCTGTGCCGGAATGAAGGCCGCCAATACCGCAACGAGGCCCAGGAGTAGCACAGCCACGAGGAATGGCCCGACCTGGTTCCCGATCATTGGCGGCACGCTCCCGGGCAACTTCGACGCCAGTCCGCGCGCGATGGCGAGCGCCAGCACCGTACCCACTGCCGCGCCGACTCCTGCGTAGAGCGCCGCGTAGCGCATGAAGTGCCTGACGATGCGGTTCGGGGATGCCCCGAGCGCCATGCGGATCCCGATTTCGGCGCGTTGCTGGGAGACGGCGTAGCCGATGACGGCGTACAGGCCTAACGTGGCGAGAATCAGCGCACCGATGCCGAGAATCGTCAGCACCCGGCTCGCCACGCGGATCGGGACGTAGGGCACCGAGCTGTAAGCGTCCAGTGTCGAGGGACTTGTCACCGTCAATTGTCCGTCCACACTCTCGACTGCCTGACGAACCGGATCCGCCATGGCGAGTGGCGCACCGGTTGTGCGCACGTGGAGCGTCAGCGAGTTGCGTGGCCACTGCGTGAGAGGAAGGTACACGAACGGGGGGGAGGGCTCATCGAGCGGCGCCAGGAATTCGTACTTACCGTCCGCCGCTACGCCGACCACTGTGACATCGGTGCCGTTGACCTTCATCACGCGACCCACCGCGCTGTTGTCACCCCAGAAACGTCGCACGAACGCCTGGTTCACGACGATGACGGGCCTCGATTCCGCTCGATCAGTCGCGTCGATACCGCGGCCATCGACGATGGTGATTCCCATCGTCGCGAAGTAATTGTCGCTGACCGAATTGGTCAGGAATGACATCGACTCACCCGGCTGCGGTGCGTAGCCCGGCACCTCGGTGGTCATCGGGAAGTAGCCGAGGAATCCGAGCGGGACGAACGACGCGATGGCGGCATGTTCCACGCCTGGAACCAGCCGCACCCGTTCCAGGAGCCGTTCCGAAAGCGACGTCTGAAGCGCATGATCGTTGACGCCGGCCAGGTCGTAGTCGATGGACGACAGCAGCACCTGTTCCGGCGCGCGGAACCCGCGATCGATCAACTGCAGGTCGTTGAGCCGCCGGATGAACAGGCCGGCCGTCGCCAGCACGGCGAGCGAAAGCGCGAATTGCGCGCTGACCAGGGCACCACGCAAGCGCCCTCCCTGCGAGGTGCCGCCCCGCGTTCCACCGCCGGTCAGCGATGCACGTACCGCGATGCGCGTCGATTTCAGCGCTGGAGCGAGTCCGAACGCGAACACCGTGGAGAATCCAATGGCGGCGATCACGGCCAGCACGGTCCCGTCGAACGGCGTGTCGACAACCAGCGGCAGCGGCGACGCCGGGGCAAAGGAGCTGAGCGTGTTCCGCGACCAGATGGCAAATGCCACGGCGAGGATGACACCCCCCACGGCAAGCAGCACCGACTCGGTCATCAGCTGCCTGACGACACGCCCCGCCCTGGCACCTAACGCCAGTCGCACGGCGATCTCATGTTCGCGGGCGGCGCTGCGCAACAGGAGCAGGTTGGCCACGTTCGAACAGACGATCAGCACGACGAGCACCGACAGGCCGAGCATCACCTTGAACAGCGGCGCCATCCGTTCGACCGGACCAACATCGAGCTTCTGCGCTTCCAACCCGACGTCACGGAACTCCCGGAATTGCGTGGACAGTTGCCGGCCCATGCCGCTGGCCGCGGCGTTGGCGGTTTCCAGCGAACCTTCGGGTGTGAGGCGGGCGACGAGATCCAGCCAGGTGATGCTGCGATCCTCGAGGAAACGGGCGTCGCCCAGTTGTCGCAAGAACTCCAACGGAACCCAGATCTCCAGTCCCAACCGGGAAATTGTGCCAGCGAATCTGGGTGGCATAACGCCGATGACCGTCACCTCCCGGCTGTTGATCCAGAACCGCCGGCCACTGATATCCGGCGCGCCGGCAAACTTGCGTTGCCAGAGGTTGTAGCTGATGACCGCGATGGCGGAATTGGCCCCGACGCGATCCTCGTCAGGCAGGAACGTGCGGCCGACAATGGGCGTGGCGCCGAGTACGTCGAAATAGTTGGCACTGGTGGCCGCGCCCCAGATCGGCTCCGAGTGACGCAGCTCCGTGGCGAGGCTGGTGCGGATGGCGAAGCGTTCGATCCCGAACGCGGCAACTTCGGCCAGCGACGCTGGACGTGCGTCGGCGCGCATGTCATGGATCTCGCGGAATGTCGGATGGGATACGAGTGCGTCACCGGCGACGGTGCGCGCCCGCAAGGACACCAGACGTTCCGGGTGCTGGACTCCCGGAACCGGATTGGAGACGATGCTGCGTGTCCACACGAAGACGGCGCCGGTGGCGCCGACGCTGAAGCCAAGGCAAACCATGATGGTGACGGACGCCACCACCGACTTCCGCATAACGCGAAAGGCAAACCGGAAGTCAGTGGCGAGATCGGCGAGCAGTGTGGTCATTACCGCAAGCTGATGGATCGCGATCACGACATCCAGAGCCGGGTGAGCCGGGCAGCGGCTGCAATCCAGGATTTCGGCATCCTGACTTGGCCTCGCAGTGACCTTGACCTACGTTACGCATAGTCAACTCGCGAGGAGCGCTTATGGATCGACGCGAGGCCGTTCGCCTCCTCGGCGCCATTGCCGCCGTGCCCTTCCTGCCCGCGAATGCTGAGGATGTCTCGTTCGCCGAGCGAGTGCATGAGGCGCTACAGGGGAGTGCGCGCTTCCGGACCTTCGACCCTGCCCAGCAGGAACTGGTCGCCCGACTGGTCGATGCGATCATTCCCCGGACCGATACGCCGGGAGCGCTCGACGTGCGTGTGCCGGAGTTCATCGATCATGTCCTCACCGATTGGGCCAGCGAATCGGAGCGACGTGTCCTGCTCGCCGGCCTCGCCGACGTCGACGCACGCGCACGTTCACTGGGTGCGGCGACGTTCGTCGGCCTGGACCCGACTCGTCAGGCAGGCCTGCTGCGCATGCTCGATGTCGAGCGCGCGGCCACCAGCGGGGCGGGGCATGCCTTCGGGCAGGTGAAGTCGCTGGCCGTGTACGGGTACTTCACCTCCGGGGCCGTGCAACGCGATGTGCTGAGGACTCAGATGGTCTTCGCCGCGTTCGACGGCTGTGCCCCCGCCTAACGGAGCAACCGTGCAATCGACGACATTCGACGCCATCGTGGTCGGCTCCGGCATCACCGGCGGCTGGGCCTCCAAGGAGCTGAGCGAAAAGGGCCTCAACACCCTCTGCCTCGAGGCGGGGCGGCCGATCAATCCCGCCACCGACTACGTGGAGCATGTCCCCGCGTACGAGATGCCGTTCCGTGGGCTGGGCGACCGACGAGCACTCGAGCGACAGCAGCCCATCCAGCGGACGTGTTACGCCTGCGACGAATACTCAGGGAAGTTCTTCGTGAACGACCTCGACAACCCCTACACGACGCCTGTCGACAAGCCGTTCAGCTGGATCCGCGGGCGACAGGTTGGTGGAAGGTCCATCGCCTGGGGGCGGCAGTGTTATCGCTGGAGCGACCTGGATTTCGAGGCGAACGCGCGGGAAGACATCGGCGTCGACTGGCCGATCCGGTATCGGGATATCGCGCCCTGGTACGATTACGTCGAGCGTTTCGTCGGGCTGCAGGGCAATGCGGAAGGACTCGCGCACCTTCCGGATGGCCAGTTCCTCCCGCCGTTCCCCCTCAACTGCGCTGAGGCCCGGTTGCGCGACGCGGTACGCCAGCGCTTCGGCAGCGAGCGAGTGGTCACGAACGCCCGTGTCGCGATCCTGAGCCAGGCGCACAACGGGCGGCAGGCCTGTCACTTCTGCGGTCCGTGCGAGCGCGGGTGCGCCACGTTCTCCTACTTCAATAGCGTGCACGTGACCCTGCCGGCCGCGCACGCCACTGGGCGTTTTACGCTTCGGCCATTCAGTGTCGTGCACAGCGTACGGTTCGACCCTCAGACTCGCCGCGCGAGCGGCGTGCGGGTGATCGACGCGAACACGCGTCAGGTGATCGAATATCGCGCGCGCGTTGTCTTTCTCTGCGCCTCGACGCTGGAGTCGGCGCGCATCCTCATGAACTCTGCCACGGCGGAGTTCCCCGATGGCCTCGCGAACTCGAGCGGTGTCTTGGGGCGCTACCTGATGGACCACATCATGGGTGGCGGCGCCAACGGCGTCGTGCCCTGGTTGTCCGATCGGAAGTCGGTCGGCAATGCGCGCAGCGGCTTTTACATCCCTCGGTTTCGCAACGTCACCAGCCGGCATCAGGATTTCCAGCGCGGGTACGCCTTTCAGGGACGCGCCTGGCGGGCCGGGTGGGATCGCGGCCGCAGCAGCGAGGGCTTCGGCGCGGACTTCAAGGCGTCGCTCATTCGGGGCCTGGGGCCATGGACGTTCCGCGTGTACGGCTTCGGCGAGCACTTGCCGAGTGCCGAGAACCGTGCCTATCTCGATCCGAACGTAGTGGACGCCTGGGGGATCCCGGCGCTGCGGATCGAATGTCGCTACGATGACAACGCGAAACGGATGCTGAAGGACATGGTGGCCGCGGCCAGCGAGATGCTGGCGGCAGCCGGCGCGACAGAGATCACGCCGATCGAGGAAGACAACCCGCCCGGGCTTGTCATCCACGAGATGGGCACAGCGCGCATGGGTCGGGACGCGAAGACGTCGGTCCTCAACGGGTGGAACCAGGCGTGGGATGTGCCGAACCTGTTCGTCACCGATGGCGCGTGCATGACGTCGAACGCGAACCAGAATCCTTCGATCACCTATATGGCGCTGACCGCGCGCGCCGCGAACCACGCCGTTGAGCTGATGAAACGAAACGAGCTCTGACCTGTTCCTTGCGTCAGGGGATAACGCGGAATCGAGCGAGCATCCCCGCCGTGATGTGGTCGTTGACGTGGCAGTGGTACAGCCAGGTGCCGGGATTGTCCGGTATCATGTCGACGACACGCATCGAGCCGGGTAGCAACTCCACGACATCGGTACGCATCCCCATCCACAGCACCGTCTGCCCGTGCCAGTGCGGAGTATGCAAGTCGACCTCGGTTCCCATACCGAGCAGGTACCAGCGAACGCGCTCACCAACCTTCATCGTCATGGCGTGGGAGCCGCCGACGGTCGGAAAGTTGTCCCAGAGGAAGCCGTTGATGGCGTGCTTGAGATTACTCTCCTCGAATTCGTCGGAATCGACAAGCTCCGGATTCATACCGGCCGCCGAGATGTTGTCCTCCAGATACCAGCTCGAATTCTCGTCGTAGATCATGAACATGTTGATGAACTCGCGATCCACGTCCTTGGGAGAGGCGTCGGCATTCGCGCGTCCCTTGGCGGTGATGATGATCGGCCCGATGAGACCCGTGTTTGCGTCCTTGGGCTCGTCAACGTGGGAGTGGTACATCCAGAATACGCTGCTGCCGTCGCCCGGCCCGGGACCGGCGCGTGCCGGGACCGGCCAGACGTACGTGTGCGTAGCGCCCGGCGGCACCGCATCACCGGTTGGCACGCCATCGTCATCGTCGTAAGGCGCTCCTTCGGATGCCTTCTCATAGAACACACCATGCGGATGGACGCTATACGGCCGGTCGGCGTTATTCCGGAAGACAATGCGGATGGTGTCATCCACCTGCGCGCGAATCAGTGGACCGAGGGCGCCCAGGTGCTGCCATTCGGGCGGACGCGGCTTGAGCGTTGTGAACGATGCATCGGTGTACTCTCGATACAGCGCCTTCGTGTATTGTCGGCCGATGCGCGTCTTCTCCTCGTCCTGCTCGGCGAACAGGCTTTCCTCGGCGGTGAAGGGCTCGCCACTGATCTTGTTGATGCCGAACGGTGCGAAATCCCAGAGGATCAGGTCGGCCGCGATGTAGTAGGTACGCGTCTGGAGAGGCACGGCTCCCTGCGCCGTTTGCGGCTGCTGCACTGGTCCCACCGGATCAGCAGTACATGCTGCCAGGAACACCAGGACAACGAGCCAGGCGGTATTGGCGAGTGAACGCCGCGGGGTGATTCTCATCGTGCCCTCCTGGCTCGGACGGTGGTGCGTGGGACGCGCGGACCTTACCTCTTTCGCTGGATGCAAGCTGTGTGCGATACGCGCTGCGAGTATCAGCGTTTCGCGGACGTTATGTCAGCGATTCCCTCCGACGTGCATCTTTTGGTATGGCGTTCTCGCTGCCGCCCGGACTGCGCAAGCGAATCACGATCTGGAACGTGCTGTTCGCCGCGCTCGGGATCTTCATGCTCGTGCGGCTGGCACCCCACCTCGGTGCCGTCGTCGGCGTGCGCAGCGGTCAGGACATCGTCCCGGATTTCTCGGTTACGACGCTCGATGGCGAAGTGCTCTCGTCGTCAGGGCTGCGGGGCAAGGTCGTCCTGGTAAACTTCTGGGCGACGTGGTGCCTCCCGTGCCGGGCAGAGATGCCGCTGCTGGAAGGGATGTGGAAACGCCATGCGGCTGGTGACTTCGTCCTCGTCGGCTTTTCGACAGACCGTACGGGGGAGGGCAGTGTCCGGAAGTTTCTAGCGGAGCGTGGAATTACCTACCCCGTGGCGATCGTCGGACAGGACGTCGAGGCAGCGTTTGGCGGAGTGCGCGGAATCCCCACGTCTTTTCTCCTCGACCAGACCGGAAGGATCCGTCACCGTGTGGTAGGGCCGCTTGCTCCCGCAAGCCTCGAGTTGGCAGTCCGGCGACTTCTGGCCGACCAGTGACGTCGCCTACGCGCACCCTCGCTGGCCGAGTGCGCGGGTCTTGCCCTTCGAGTCATCGCATCGTTCCCGACGTTAATTCCACACGGGAACGCAGTTTTCCGTTCGCCACAACGTTCCTGACACGATAGGTCGCGGCGATATCCTGCAGTGGGTTCCCATCGACGATCGCCAGGTCGGCGAGGCGACCTGCCTCCACAGTGCCGACATTCAGTCCTAACGCCAGGGCCGGGTTGACCGTCGCGGTTTTCAGGGCCTGAAACGGCGTCATGCCGGCCGCGACGTAGGCGATCAGTTCGGCCTGCACGTTCGCGGCGTTAGGTGTATCCGTGCCCGCCACGACACGCGCGCCCGCATTCTGCGCTCCAACAATCATGGCGTCGATGCCACCTTGATTGGCGCCACCCCCGCGCCCGCCTCCTGGGGCTCCACCACGTCCACCGCCACGTGCGCCACCACGACCGGCACCCGTGGCCTGCGCGCTCAACCATGCTGGATACAGAGCGAAGCGCTCGTCGGTGCGGAGCGAGGTGTCGGCGGCGATCATCCGGGCGAGGGTGCCGCCACCTAACGCGAGCGTCGGTGTGAAGGTCATCCCGGACTTTCCCCACAGCTGCGCGACGTCATCATAACTCCGGGACAACGTCGCCACCTTCGGGGAGAACCCGCGGCGGCTGGTGCCGGTGGTATGTTCGGTTCCGTCGAGTCCCGACAGCGCGGCGGGATACACCTCGTGCGATGAGGTCGACATGCCGTTGGCGCGGCCGAACTGGGCCACACGACGCGCCTGGAGGTCGGGCATGCGCACATATGCTTTCAAGACATCGTGGCCTAACGCCTTCGCGCGCTGCAGCTCGAGCTCGAGGTGCGCCGAGTCCCTGATGGCAACCGCCATCTTGTAGTAGACGCGCTGCCATTCCATGAGGTAGCCGGCGGCGACGACGCGCGGGCCGATGCGGACGCCTGCGTCGACGGCCTCCTTGTCCTCGACGCCCTCATACGGTGTGCTGCCGGGACTGCGCACCGTCGTTATGCCGAATGCCAGCGCGGCGCGCTCGTGCGCCTCGCCGAGGTCCTTCTGCATATGCGAGTGATACTCGATGAGACCGGGCATCACCGTCTGGCTCGTGGCGTCTATTACTCGGGTATTCTGATGCAGGCGATCGGCGTGCGGCATCACAGACGCGATCAGGTTGCCGTTGATCACGATATCCATGTTCTCGCGCGCGATGTCCGACTTCATGTCGACCAGCCGGCCAGCATGGATCACGTAGCGCTCGGTTGGCGTCGCCGACGTGTACGTGAGATTGAGCGGAATCGTCCGGGCGACGCCGGTCGCCACGTTGATCATTCGCAGCCGGTCGTTCGACTGGTACAGGATCGATTTCGAATCGGCAGTCCATGTGGGCATGTAGGCGATTTCACTCGTGAGGCGACGAGGTGGCCCCGTGGGCGCGCCCGAGGGTGATACGGGAATGAGCGAGAGTTTTCCTTCATACACGACCGCCATGCGCGAGCCATCCGGCGAAATCGTCGGACCATTTCCCACCCGTGAATCGATCGGCTGGTGCGGGATCGGCGTGTACCAGGCGGAGTCGCCACCCGCGACGGCGATTGAAAGCAACTGATTGGTACCTTCCCGGAAGCGACCGGAATACGCAGTCAACGCGGCGATGATGACCCGCTGACCGTCCTTCGACCACGTCGGATTTCCCGGGCCGAACAACGGGGCGTGGATCTGTCGGACTTCGCCTGTGGCGACATCGACAACGTTCACACTGGCTCGGCGCCACACGCCGTCGACGTTGAGGAACGCGATCCGTTTTCCATCGGGGGACCAGGCGGCGCCCATCGCTGACCCTTCGGTGCTCGTCAGGCGGCGCTTGGTCGCGGTTTTCATATCATAAAGCCAGATGTCCAGCAGCTGGCCGGCGCGATCGGTCGACCAGGCGAGGTAGCGGCCGTCGGGAGACCAGGCGGGTTCGGTATCGAGAAAGCGGTCGCTGGTGATGTTGTCCGACTTGGCGCCTAACGTGTAGACGTAGAGGTCGTTGAGGGCGGCAAACGCGAGGTGCTTTCCGTCGGGGGAAATTGCGGGGCTCAGGACTCCCTTGACTGGATGGCGGAGGTGGGATGTGGGAGGTGGGAGGACCCGGGATCTGCTTTGCGCTGTTTCTTTCGGGGGGCTTGCTGCTCTTACGGGAAGCGTGGCGGAGAACTCGATTGTGCGACTGGCGCTGCCATCCAGCGTCCGCCGCCGGATCTTGCCGTCGCTGACATAGACGATCTCCGTGGCCGACGCCCACGACGCACGGAACGGGAAGGCGTTCTCTTCTGCCGTTAGGCCGGCGCCGTCAACCGCCAGCTGACTGCCGTTCCCCGCGGTCGAATGGTACACGATCTTGCCGCCCGGCCCCCACGACGGGGCGTCAGCGCGCACACCTTCGGCCGACACGCGGCGCTCCGCGCCTGACGAGACGTTGAGCGCCCAGATGGTCTGCCCGCCGGCCCGCGTCGAGATGAACGCGATCTCGGAATCGTCAGGCGACCACGTCGGCATGAAATCGTCGGCGCGGTCCTTCGTGACCTGCGTCAATTGCCCGTTGCGCGTGTCGATGATCCAGATGTTGTAGTTGCCGATGCCGGCGGACGTCTGGCCGGCACTGATCGATTCGCCGCGATCGGAGGAGAAGGCCACGCGCGTGCCGTCGTGCGACCAGGCGGGCTCGCGATCATCGAATGGGCCACGAGTCAACTGGCGTTGATTGGTGCCATCCACCTGCACGGCCCAGATGTCGTATGTCCCGGCACGGTACCCCTGGAATGCAATCGTCTTGCCGTCAGGCGAAAACGTCGGATGGCGCGCGTCGTTATAGAAGTCGGTGATCGCTTTCGCGGCGCCACCGGTTGACGGAAGGGTCCAGACGGTACCCTGCAGATCGATCGCCAGCGTGCGTCCGTCGGGTGTGATCGAGACGGACATCGAGGTGCCTTCGCTCACGACAACAGACGCGGTCTGGTTCTGCGTGCCGCTGAAAGCCACCAGCGTGGCAACCAGCACGATTCCTCGAGTCATGTCTCAATCCTCGGTAAAACCCGGGAACTGCGATTCAGACTGATGAAAAACGAATTCAGACGGATACGTACTGAGTCGTTTCTGATCCGATTTAATTCGACGGTTTCCGTTTGAATCCGTATCCCCAGGTGTACGGCGTAAATCGTACTGCATGGGACAAGGAGACGCACGGCTAATACGTACGAGCGTTAGTTTCTGGCTGATGCTGAAACGCGCTCTCGCCTCGATCGCTGTGCTGGCCGGATGTGCCGATCCATCGGGGCCGAGTACGCACCTGCATCCGCAGCGAGTGCTCATCGCCGGAACGGAAGAAGGCGCGGTGGTTGTGGACCTCGACTGGCGCGGCATTATCCGTCGCAGCGGACCTCGGTTTGTCGTGCAGGGACCTTCAGCGCTCAATGGCCGCGGCACGCTATTGACCGTCGGCCGCATCCAGGGCGACGCCACCGTGATGGCTGGCCTCGACGTCGAGACAGGGCTCGAACTCTGGAGAACGGCCATCAGCCAGGGAACGACTCCACAAACAGTCGATGGCGTTGGCCTCGGCGCCACCATGATCGCCGCAAACCCATCGCGATCCGAGGTCTTTCTGTGGCGTTCGGTTCAGAATGGCGTGTCCGGAATTGCCGGATACGATTACGATCGGCGACGCATTACGAGGTTCATCGGTCCGGTCGGCAACCGGTTGCGATCCATCGCGGTAACCCCGGCGAGCAGTGAACACCCTGATGGCTGCGTCGTTCTTGCGCTCGACAGCGGCGGGGGACTGAGCACGCGCGCCTACCTCCATGTCGTCTGTGGTACGACGTACGCCGAGCGTGATTCGATTGCGATTGCACTGCCGTCCCGGGTTGTGGTCCAGATGGAATTGGCTCCGAACGGCCGCGAACTGGTGTTGATGACTGATCTGGAGCTGATCACGATCGACGCTGCTTCACGCGCCGTGAAGCTCAAAGCCATCCGTCCACTCATCGCCCCGTTTTTCATTTCACGCGCCACGGGACACCTCATTATCCCCGATGTCGGTTCGTCGGTCGTCGCCAGCACAGGGATCGTGTACCTGCTCGACGAAAACCTGGAGTTGTCGACGATCATCGACCTTCGCATCCTCCCGTTCGGTGAACGCCCGCTCGGGATCCTGAGCGCTGAGGAGAGTCTCGACGGGAAATGGCTCTACATCATTGGCGGAGTGCCGCGCGACGGGCCCCTGTACGGTCCGGAGCAGACGCACATCCTCGTGATCGACAAGGCCACCGGCACGGTGGTCGACACGGTGAACCTGGAGACGTTCGGAGGCGTGCGCGCCGTTCTGGTGCCCTGATGTCCCCGTGAGTTGTTGACGGCGCCCGTCCCGAACGGGAACGTCCGTTGGTGCGTAAAGCCATCGACGCACTGAGGAAGCCGCAACAATTCATGAACCATTCATGAATCACCCTCCCACCACTCGGTTCCCCATGCATAACCACGTCATCCGCCTGGCGGGGCGGACGCTGCTGGCCATCCCCCTCGTAGCCGCGCTGGCTGCGGCGCAAGGAGGAGGTCAGGCGGCTGCTGTAACGCCGATGATCAACCAGTCCACCGATCCCCTGTTGCGATCGTTCCGGTTCCGGAGCATCGGGCCGGCGAGCATGGGTGGGCGCATCGACGACATCGAAGTTTCGGAGAGCAACCCCAACATCATTTACATCGGCTACGCCACGTCCGGTATCTGGAAGTCGGTGAACAACGGCACGACGTTCGAGCCGGTGTTCGACACGTACGAGGTCTCGGGATTTGGTGACCTCGCGATTCATCCGACGAATCCGGACATCGTGTACGCCGGATCGGGCGAAGCGAACAACCGTCAGTCGTCGTCGTATGGTGGTGGCATCTACAAGACCACCGACGGCGGCAAGACGTGGACGCTGATGGGACTTCGCGAGACGCAGACGATCTCGCGTGTGGTCCTCGATCCACGGAATCCGGAAACGGTGTACGTGGCGGCCAACGGCTCTCTCTTTGGACCGAGTGAAGACCGCGGCATCTACAAGAGCACGAACGGCGGTCGCGCGTGGACCAAGGTGAAGTACATCGACGAGAACACGGGCTTCACCGATCTCGCGATCGACCACTCCAACCCCAGTGTGCTGTACGCGGCGAGCTATCAGCGTCGCCGCACCAACTGCTGCTTCAATGGCGGCGGTCCAGGGAGTGGTATCTGGAAGTCGACGAATGGCGGCCAGACCTGGACGAAGCTCACCGGCAGCGGATTACCGCCTGGCACCTACGGCCGCATCGCGCTCGACGTCTCTCGCTCCAACCCGGGCATCGTGATGGCCCAGATCGAAGCCGGCGCGGTTGGACAAGTCATCCAGCCCGGACAAGGCCGGGGCGGCGGTGGTGGCTTCGGCGGTGGCGGTGGATACAACTGGTGCAACAACGCCGGACCGGGTCGAGGATTCGGCGGCGGCGGTGGCGGTGGTCGGGCAGGAGCAGCACAACCGGCTCAGCCACAGACAGTTCCCGCGCTCAATCCGGCGCAGGGCGGAATCTTCAAGTCCACGAACAACGGTGGATCGTGGACGCACGTGAGCAACTGCAACGCGCGCCCGATGTATTTCAGCCAGATCCGCATCGATGCGCAGAACCCGAACAATGTCTACGTCGCAGGTCTGCCGATCGCGAAGTCACTCGACGGCGGCCGCACCTTCGCAACGCTCGATGAAGCCGGCGGTCATGGCGACCCAGGCCACGTTGACGTGCATGCGATCTGGATCAACCCCAAGAACTCCAACCACATCATGAACGGCAACGATGGTGGGTTGGACATCAGCTACGACCAGGGGAAGAACTGGATCTCGGTGAAGTCGATGGCGGCCGGTTATTTCTACGCCATCTCGTACGATATGCGCCGTCCGTATTGGGTCTGCGGTGGCTTGCAGGACAACGGCAGCTGGTGCGGCCCGAGCTCGAAGCGTTCCAACGTCGGCATCCTGAATTCCGACTGGTTCCGCATCGGCGGTGGCGACGGCTTCTTCACGGCGCAGGACCCGGAAGACTACAACATCGTGTACGCCGAATCGCAGAACGGGAACACGAACCGCATCAATCTGCGGACAGGGCAGGGCGGGAGCATCCGCCCGAGCGCTCCTCCGCCTCCGCCGCAGGTCGACGTGCCGTCGGCAGCGGGTCGTGGCGGCGCTGCTGGGGCCGGCGGCGGTGGCGGAGGCCGAGGCGGGACGCCTAACGTGATCAACGGCGCGCCAGGCGAGCAGTACCGCTATAACTGGAACACGCCGTATTACATCTCCAACCACAACAACTCGGTCGTCGTCCTCGGCGGCAACCGCGTGTTCAAGTCGTACGACAAGGGTACAACCTGGATCGCCAGCACGGACCTGACGAAAAATTACGACCGGAACACCGCGAACATCATGGGGCAGATGGGGAACGTGACCATGCTGTCCAAGAACGACGGCTTGTCGCAGTACAGCACCGTGATCACGGTGTCGGAGTCTCCGATCACCCCAGCGATCATCTGGGCGGGTACTGACGACGGCAACCTGCAGGTGACGCGCGACAACATGACGACGTTCACCAATGTCACGCGAAACCTGCCGGGTCTTCCCGCGGATCACATGTACTGGGTCGCCCGCGTGGTGGCGTCGGCGCATGATACGGCTCGCGCGTACGTCGCGGTCGATGGTCACCGCAACAACGACATGAAGCCGTACGCGTTCATGACGAACGACTTCGGTCGCACGTTCGTGAGCATCAGCGGCAACCTGCCGCAATACGGCAACCTGCAGACGATCGCCGAGGATCCGAAGAATCCCGATTTGCTGTACGCAGGTACGGAATTCGGTCTCTACATCTCGCTCAATCGCGGCCAGTCGTGGCAGAAGTTCATGAACAACTATCCGACGGTCCGCACCGACGACATTCGCGTGCATCCGCGCGATGGTGACCTGATCGTGGGAAGCCATGGCCGCTCGGTCTGGATCGCGGATGACATCACGCCGTTGCAGCAGATGACACCCGCAGTCATGAATGCGGATGCGCACCTGTTCGATATCCGTCCAGCCGTTGCGTGGCTGACCGATCGGAAACTTGCGCAGCAGGTGACGGGTCAGAACGTCTTCATCGGTGAAAACGCACCGGCTGGAACGTCGATCAATTACTGGCTCAAGTCGGCGGCATCGGGGCCGGTGAAGATCAGCATCACCGACATCTCCGGTCGCGTAGTGCGTGAGCTCGAGGGCTCAGCCCAGCAGGGCATCAACCGTGTACAGTGGAACCTCGCTCCGACGCCACAGCCGGGTGCAGGTGGTCGTGGGGGCGGTGGCGGTGGTGGCGGATTTGGTGGGGGCGGAGCCGTTCCGCCGGGCACCTATCGCGTGACGCTCACCGCCGGTGCCGCAACACAATCGAAGATGGTGACTGTCCTGGAAGATCGGTGGATGGAGGAGCGATAGAACTAGAGGAAGCAGGAAGCAGGGATGGAATGAGGGCCCGAGGCTGATCGCCTTCGGGCCCTCAAGATTTCAACCGTTTCGTTCCTTCCCTGTTTCCTGCTTCCTGCTTCCTCGTTCCTCGTCTTTACGGCTTCACGACAACATACCGCTCGAGCCGGGCCACTTCCTTTGCATTCCAGTATTTCCCCATCTCGCGGCGGAACTTCTCGATGTTCGGATAGGGACGATACTCCTTGAACTCTCGAAGCACCCTCGGTCCTGAGCCTGGAATTGAGAGAATGGCCGAGTCCGAGGCAGTGTTCAGGTCAATCGGGATGAAGGTGTACTGCTCGAGGTGCGCGACTTCCTGCTCGTTCACGTACTTCCCGATTTCTCTCCGGAATTGTGCGTAGCCGCCGGTATAAGGCTTGTACTCGTCGAACTCGCGAGCCATTCTCGCACCG
>DASRPK010000303.1:0-5127 GCA_035646395.1 Gemmatimonadaceae bacterium
GAGATGCAGAAGGTGAGCAAGACGCCGGAGCTCTACCTGGCGACGACACACTTTCATCCGGAGCATGACCTGGGCGCGGGCGGCTTTCCTGCGAACACGAAAATGATCCGCTCGCAGGACCAGCAGAAGGAGATCGCGGCGGACGGGGCGGCAACGAAAACGCGGTTCATGGGCTTTTCGCCCCTCCACGCCGAGCTGCTCGAGACCGCTGAATTCCGAAAGGCAGACATCTCCTTCGACAAGGAGCATCTGCTCGACCTCGGTGGCGTGCGCGTGCGAATCATCGCGATGGGCTACAACCACACGCGCGGCGACACGGCGTTCTTCGTCGAGCCGGATGGTGTCCTCTTTTCGGGTGACGTGGTCATGCCAGTGCTTCCTAATGTGGGCAATTCGAGCTTGGCGCAGTGGCTGGCGAGCATGGATCTGTTCGACAAGCTGCAGCCGAAGCGGATCGTGCCGAGCCACGGCGCGATGGGCGACGCGGCAATGGTCGCGAACTACCGGACGTTCCTGCAGACCGTGCAGCGGCGCGCGGGTGAGCTCAAGAAGCAGGGGAAGACAGCTGACGAGACGGTTGCCACGGTCAGCGCGGAGCTCGCGGAAAAGTATCCGAACGGCGGGGCGCGACTGACCGGGTCGATCCGCGCGGCTTACACGCAGGCGCCATAGGGGTTGCGGGGTTCCCTTTCCTCAGGTTCGTCGGCGATCGTGCTCGCGGAGCCATTCCGCGCTCATGCGCGGCTTGGTGATCTCCGCGTGTGCGAGCCAGTTCCAGAGCCAGTTCAACGGTTCTCTCCTGGTCCGGCTAGAGCCGGACGCTACTTTACCCATGCAGTTGCGAAGTGTGGGCCCGTGGGCTGCAGGGTGGAGGCAACCTGCAGCCCAACGGGTCGCTTAACGGGACCGGGATCCCTGTCCCGACTTCGATGCTCGCTTACTTCGAACGCGCATGCACTCGGGTCAGGAATGGAAATACATGACGAAATAAAGGGAGGGGAGCTCAGCGGTTAGGCGATCCGGCATCGATCCTGTAATGGATCCCTCCGCAGGAGGGATTCCCATGGTGCGTGTAGTCATGAGCACGTTCGTCGCGCTCACCTTTTTCGCCTCGGTCGCGGCGGCTCAGCAGCCGTGCACCACAGACGCCAACCGCGTGGTGTCAGAACTCTATCGACATATTCTCGAGCGCGCGCCCGACGCTGGCGCGCAGGGCTGGGTCCAGCAGTTGTCCAGCGGACGCACGACGGTCCGCGAGCTGGTACGGGCACTGGCGAAGTCCCAGGAGCACGAACAGAAGTTCGGCCAGGGCGAGGCCGGCGAGAGCACGCGGTTCGAGCGGGCCGTCGCGCGGTATTACCGCCACATCCTCGGCCGTCAACCCGATCCGGAAGGGCAGCGCGCCCACGCCGAAGGGGCACAGCGCGGCGGGCTGGACACCGTCGTGGACTCGCTCGTGAACTCGCAGGAGTACACGAATAGCTTCGGCGATTGGGGCGCCCCGGGTTCGGGCGGCGTGACCTTCTGCGCCAACGCCTCGTCGAACAATGCGCCGCCTGCTGCGCCGCGAGCGCAGGTCACCGAGCCGCGATTCCGCGGCATGGATCAGAATCGCGACGGCCAGATCACGCGAGCCGAATGGAATGGCAGCGCGCAGTCGTTCCGCGTGCATGACTGGAACGGCAACGGCGTGCTGGACGGCGACGAGGTCCGCCAGGGCGCGTTCCGCCAGGGTCGCGACCTCGAGTTCGAGGACTTCGATCGGGGCGAAACCTTCGTCAACCTCGACATGAACAACAACAACCGGATTGAACCGCGCGAATGGCACGCCAGCCTCGACGCGTTCAACCGGCTGGACCGCAATCGCGACGGCGTCGTCAACCAGGCGGAGTGGGAAGACGGCACCGGCACCCCGGCGACCACCGCCCGCGGTCGCCGCGCGAACGACTATAACTTCGACGCGCTGGATGTGAACCGCAACAACCGCATCGAGCGCCGCGAGTGGCTTGCGCGCGGTGACGTGTTCACCCAGCTCGACACCGACCGGAACAACACGCTGTCGCGCGCGGAGGTCGAAGTCGTCGCGTCCGCGAATCCACAACGCACCGGCGCCGGCGTCGGCACGACCGGCGACTTCGTCGTGGTCGACTCGAGCGTTCGGTGGACCGATACGGGCATCAACATCCGCGCCGGGCAGATGGTGACGTTCGACGCGGACGGCGAAATCCGACTGAGCGACGGGCGGAGCGATCTCGCGCGTCCGGGCGGATCGACGACGGGACGGCGCGCGGCGGATTCGCCGGTCCCCAGCGCCCCGGCGGGCGGTCTGCTCGCCCGCATCGGCAACGGCTCGCCCGCCTACGTGGGTGACCGTCGCGCGGTCCGCGCGCCAGCCAGCGGCCGGCTGTATCTGAGCGTGAACGACGACCACCTCGCCGACAACCAGGGCGAGTATCGCGTCAGAATCGACGTCCGTTAGCGAGAGCGCGGTAAGCAAGGCAGGGCGGGGAGGGCGGGACGCACCCGGCCGACCCGCCCTTTCTCCTTGACGCGACCAACTCGCCTGACCCCAACGCCCCCTCTACCCGCCCCAGCAGCCCTATCAGCCCTATCCGCCCCTGTATAATTTCCGCTCTTCATGCGCGTCTCCCGGCGGATCGTCATCAGCGGGCGGGTCCAGGGCGTTGGATTCCGGTGGTTCACCCATGAAACCGCGACCCGCGAGGGCGTCAAGGGATGGGTGCGCAACCTGCCCGACGGCCGGGTCGAGGCGCTCGTCGAGGGCGACGAGGAGGCGGTGATCCGCGTCGAGCGCGCGCTTCGCGCCGGCCCGCGCAGCGCCCACGTCGATACCGTCGCCGTAGACGACCAGGAACCGGGCGGATACCGGTCATTTACGATCGAAAGGTAGCGACGTAAACCACGAAGTCACGAACAATCGAAGGACGCGAAAAGAAAAAAGATCTTTCGTGATCTTCGTTCTTCGAGTCTTCGTGGTTAAGGACACCATGGATCTCAAACAACACATTCGCAGCGTTCCCGACTTTCCCAAGACCGGCATCCTCTTTTACGACATCACGACGCTGCTGCGGGATCCGCAAGGGTTTCAGATGACGATCGACATGCTGTCGACGCCGTACACCGGTGCGGGGATCGACGCGGTCGTCGGCATCGAAAGCCGCGGCTTCATCCTGGGCGCGGCGGTGGCGCAGCGGATCGGCGCGGGGTTCATCCCGATCCGCAAGCCGGGGAAGCTGCCGGCCAAGGCGATCAAGGAGATCTACGACCTGGAGTACGGCAAGGACGCGCTCGAGATCCACGAGGACGCGATCGAAAAGGGCCAGCGGATTCTCATCGTGGACGATGTGCTGGCAACGGGCGGGACCGCGGCGGCGGCGGTGCAGCTGGTCAGGACGTTAGGCGGGGAGCTGCACGGCCTGGCGTTCCTGATCGAGCTGCTGTTCCTGAACGGAAAGCAGAAGATCGCCGGGGAGAAGGTGTTTTCGGTGCTGCAGTATTAGGTGGCTGGGTGGCTGGGTGGCTAAGTAGCTGTGTGGCTAGGTTGTTGGGTAGCGTCCAGGCACGTGACTTACCTGGTCACACAGCAACCCAGCCACCCAGCCCAGCTACCTAGCCACCCAGCTACCTAATGACCGCTTTCAGTTGCTGCTCTTCGCAGTTGTTCATCAGGCGAAAGTCGCCGGGCGACTCGAGCGCGCACTTGCTGCGGATGGCGCGGCGATCGTTGTTGAAGGACATCGTGCGGTTTTTCAGGGCGGCAAGGGCCTCCCTCTGCCGGCTTTCACAGGCCGCGCGCTGCCGCGCATCGTCCCTCCACTCATCGAGGCATTTGCGCCGCAACGTGTCCTCGGCCCCTATCGGCGACAGGAGCAGGTCGATCATCGACGGCACCGGCGGCCCCGACGTGGTGGCAAGACCGCTGGCCGTTCGCGTCCGCGGCACGTCGATATCGGTAGCCGGGATGGTGATCCTCGTTCCGGAGGACAACGTCAGGGTGATGCGCCCGTCCAGATCGGGGTTCGGGAACGCCGTTGACGATGCCCCCAGCCTCAAGACGACGACCGACTGAGCGGATGCCAAAGTGGCGGAAACGAGTATCGCGATGGTCAAAAGGGGAAGACGAATGGCCACGGTGAGTTCCCTTTCTGCCGGGCCGGCCTGAGAAGCCTCGCTGCGGCGTCGATCGCGCGGATTGTATAGGATTAATGGCGAAGGTCCCCGTAGCTCAGATGGATAGAGCGCGCGCCTCCTAAGCGCGAGGCCGGCAGTTCGAATCTGCCCGGGGACGCCAGCCTCCGCTCACGACACACGCGGAGGCTGCCCGGCGGCGAGCTTCGGCTGGTAAGCAACCGAAAGTTGGAGATCGATGAAGCGCATAGAACGGAAACACCTCAAGGAAAACGAGCTGGCCCACCAGCTCGAGTCGGTGCGGAGCTACCTCGAGCCGCGCTCCAACTCGCTGACCAAGATCGCCCTGTTCGTCCTGGTCGCCCTTGTCGCAGTCGTGGTCATCAGCCTGTGGCGGCAGCGGAACGCGTCGCGCGGCGAGGAAGCGCTGGCACAGGCGATGGTCGCGCTGAACGCCCAGGTCGTGCCCACCGGTGTGGAGGGGGTGGAAGGCCTCCCGGCAGCCGCGCAGGTTGGCGCAACCGGCACCTTTGCCACGGAGGAAGCCAAGCTGAATGCCGCGATCCCGAAGCTGAAGACGGCAGCCGACGCCTACCCGGACACCGACGCGGGCATCCAGGCGCGCTATCACCTCGCGGGAGCGCTCGCCGCGCTCGGCCGACACGACGAAGCGATTGCGGCCTTTGACGATGTGGCCACGCGCGCAGGGAACAACAGCCTCTATGGACGAATGGCGCGCCTCGGCAAGGCCGACGCCCAGGCAAGGGCGGGGCAGCTCGACGCCGCGATTGCCTCCTGGAAGGCGATGACGACCGAAGAAGCCGAGGAGCTTCCGACCGACGCGATCCTGATGGACCTGGCGAAGGCCTACGTGCAGAAGGGGAATACCGAGGAAGCGCGGAAGGCGTTCACCGAGATCGTCGACAAGCACCCGCAATCGCCGTACACCGCTCAAGCGCGCGAAGAGCTGGAGAACCT
>DASRPK010000304.1:0-4285 GCA_035646395.1 Gemmatimonadaceae bacterium
CACTACAAAGAGCAGCGCAAGCGGCTGACAGCGTTGCCGGCGTCAACAGAAGCGAGCGGAGCGCGGTAGTGTGATAAGGCCTCCAAATCGGTCACGGGTACTCGGTCACGTCTGATGTGCGATCGCCCGTACGGATACTCACGATTCGAGAACTGATGTTCCCCGATGCATCGGCACACTGAACGTGGACGTCGTACCGCCGGTGGGTCCTGGGCGCGTCGCCGCTCTCAGCGCGCAGCCGGAGCATCAAGTCACCCGTAATCCGCCAATCGGCTGGTGAAGCCGACGGATCAGTGCTTGTCACCCCGACGATCTTGCAGACGGCGGCGCCGCACTCGCCCCTGACGATCGGAGCGATTGAGACGCGCTTCATCGTGCCATCCACCACCGAGAGCCGCTGCGGCGTCGCCGTCAGCCTCGCGATGACCGGCGGTCTCGTGTCATCGACCTCCACGCAGGCGCTGGCTCTCTTGGTGTTTCCCGCTGCGTCGACCGCTCGATACGTGACCGTATAGACACGGCTGGAGTCCAGGCGCGACCGTTCGGCCCGCAAGGAAAACTCCAAATCGCCGACACCAAACGTGGCGCCCTCGATGTCCGGCTCGGGGTGCTCGACATCGTCGGGCTCGTTGCTGACGATCGATCGCAGCTCGATGCCGACGTCGCCGCCATTGCAGGCATCCTCGGCCTGCACATCGGCGACGACATCCACCATCCGGCGATCGCTCGGCGACAACGCGGAAGGGGACAGAGCTACGGACAGGGTTGGCGATTTCGTATCCCGGACTGTCACGGAAACCGTGTCTGTGCTGGATCCATCCCGACCATCCAGCACGGTGAGCGTGATCACGTGGACCCCCGGAGCCAGGGTGACCTTGACAGCCGCACCCGCCAGCGAGCCGAACGGCCCAGTCCACGAATAGGTGAGCGCATCGCCATCGGCGTCGAACGAACGGAGGCCACGCAGCACGGTACTGTGGCCGCATTCGACCCTGCGATCAGGGCCCGCGTTCGCTACGGGAGGCGTGTTGACATGTTCGATCTTCGGAATGGTCCACGTCCCCTCTTTCGCCTGGTCGGTATAGTTGAGCCACAAGGGATCGCCGTTGCGGTTGGCCTGTCGCAGCATCTCGTTCTGGAAGCCGTTGACCGGCACGGAGAATACGTAAGCGGTGCCTTCCTCCGGATTGAAAGGAAACTCCGCCGCGCAGGCAGCTGGCCCGTCCGTCCACGGACCAAAGGCCTCGGTAATCTTCCAGCGGTCCTCGAATTGCCGCCAGTGGGCGGTATCTGTTCCCGACTCCGACCTGGGTGGCGCGCAGACGAAACGGTGTGATCGCTCGCAGTGCATCGACGCCCAGCGGCCGGAAGAGTTCTCGATCATCGCGCAGTCGCCGTTTTGTCCCGTGTCACCGCGCTTCCAGCTCCAGATCACGGCCTCGTGTCGGCTGAAGTCGGGCAGGTCCAATCTTCGGCCGAGGGGGAGAGTCGAACCGAGAAAGTCGGTAGCCACGATCGTGTAATTGCAGCGAGCCACCTTCACCATGTCCTCGACGCTCAGGAGGCCCATCGGTTCGGGAAGGAGCCCTCGCTGCAACGTCCGGTCCTCTACGATGACGGTGAACTCGCCCCTTCTGGCGAGCGCCGGACCGCCATGATTCCCGTCCTCATCGCCAGGCAGCGTGTCCTTGCACTCGAAGAAGTTCTGGTTATTTCGCGTCCAGACCGGGAACCGGCCGGAGACAAACTCGGCTTCACAGTATTCGTCGCTCCCTTCGCAATACTTGTGTCCTGGCGCAACCGGAGCATTGGCGATCAGGATGACGCGGCGGTTAGTCGACAACAACTCGGAACGGGACGGGAACGCGTGAGTCGGCTCCACCGTACGCGGCAGCAGCCACTTTCCGAGATAGGTCTGTATCGGGTCCCAGGTATATGTCTTCCCCTCTTCGCCACCCGACGCGTCAGAGGTGCCGACATAGTTTTCGAGGTCGATGACGACAATCTGATCGGGGTGATCGTCGAGCCAGTTCCGGATCTCTTTGATGCCGTTGGCGAAATAGCGCATGGATGGTGAGGTCTCTTCGCCCAACACGCTCGGGACGCGGCACAACAGTTGCTCAATGAAAGGGCCGAGCTCGCCGAGGGAGTGGCAGAGTCTGGCATTGTCCGGTAAACCCACCCAGTGGGCATCGATCGCCAAGGCACGAGCGCCGAGGTTGAGCTGATCGGTCATCGAATAAAACTGGTTCGGCGCGTCCGTGATCTGCGAGCCTGGAAGGTCGACCACCTTCGGTCGATGTCCGTCCGAAAAGCTGTTGAAGGCGTTGTGTGTCGCCAGATGCATGACCCAATTGACCGGCTCGTCGACCGCGAGCCGGTCGCGCTGATTTCGAAGCGCCCACGCAGCCCAGGACGACGCGAATGCCTCGATCGTGCCGGGCCGGTGCCTCGTGCTGTTCCTGCACACCTTGCAGGATTTCGGCAACAGGCAATGTCCGAACGGTCCTCGGACCAGACATCCACACGGTTCACTTTTTGGCTGCAGGCCCGTGTCGCACGCCTGGTTGAATCGGTCCCGTTCCAGCGGGCCGCATGCCTCCTCACCTTCGTTGCCACAACTCCGCAACGTGTCATCGGTGTTCACGCTCATCTGGTGCGCATGCAGCGACAGCCCGGCGAGCGCCAAGACCCAGCAAGCGATGACGAGTGACCAGCGGATTCTCGGCGTCATCGGACGTCCAGTCTTTCGGAATGCCGCGGCGTCCCGCCGCAGGCTCGGATGGGGGGAAGGCGATCCAGGTGCCCGAAGGCTGATGAGCTTATCCGCGGGCGAAGGACAATGTCCAGCTGGATCGAACTTCAGCTGACCGGCGCAACAGTGACCACTGGCGCTAATGGCTGGTACCGGATTGACTCGGGTGCCCATCCGCCCGAGGACGCCACACTTGAACGGGAAAGTTAAACGCTCGCACCGCGTCGACGACCAAGAGTTCTACCAACTCCTCGACAAGGACCGGCATCAACGACGACATCACCCTCTTGAACGAGAAGCTGCGGGAGTGGGAGGACTACTACAATTGCCATCGGCCGCACGGCGCATTGGACGGGCAAACGCCGTACGAACGCTTGCTGGCAAAAACGAGAGCGACGGTGTCACCACGGTCCTGAGACCCTACAGCCACCTCTCCGCTCGGAAAGGACCGAGCATATTGTTCACAAATCGATCACGACGCACGTGCGAACCATCTCACAGATCGGCGATGGGGCCGGTGCTGTCTCCAATCGAATCGGCCGGCACCCCCGCCTTGTGCAGGATGCTCAACAGCAGGTTTGAGTGCGTGGTCAGCTCGCGGAGCCGCACGTGTCGCCCGCCCTTGAGAGCCCCGGACGCCTTGCCCGCGAGCAGCATCGGCAGCGGCGTGTGGTTGTGCTGATTGCTGTCGCTCATGCCGCTGCCCCACAGCACCAGCGAGTGATCGAGGAGGTTCCCATCCCCGTCCGCCGTGGCCTTCAGCCGTTCCAGGAAGTAGGCAAAGACGCTGTGATGGTAGGTGTTCAGCTCCGCGAAGCGGTCCATGTTGGCCCGCCCGTTGGAATGGTGCGACAGATTGTGGAAGCCGTCGCGGATGGTCGTGGCCGAGTACACCGCGTTGCTCAGCTCGGGCGCGAGCATCAGCGTGGAAATGCGGGTGATGTCGGCGCGGAACGCCAGGATCTGCAGGTCGAACAGAAGCCGGATGTGCTCGTCGAACGCCGCCGGCGCGCCGGTGGGCGTATCCGGCACTTCGACCGCGGCCAGCCGCATCTGCTCTTCGGCCTTGTGGATCCGCCGCTCGATCTCGCGGACGTCGTCGAGGTACGACGCCAAGCGTCCGCGGTCGCCCGCCGGAAGTTCCTTGTTCAGGGCGGCCACCTGATCCATCACGGAATCGAGCAGGCTTCGCGCCTGCTTCCGGCGCGCCGCGCGCTCGCTCTCGGTGGCGCCATCGCCAAACAGCTTCTCGAAGATGACCAGCGGGTTGTGCTCCATGGGCAGCGGCGTGGTCGCCGTGCGCCAGGAAATCGTGTTGCGGAAGGGGCTCGCGAGCCCGCCCGGTTCAACGGTCAGCTCGATCGACGGCAGCGGCGTGTCCTGTCCGATCGCGCGCGCCGCCGCCTGATCGACCGTCTCGCCGAGGGCCGGTCGCGCCCCTTCGTCCGGCTTTGCGCCCGACAGGAAGACCGCGGACGATCGCGCATGGTTCGCGGCCGCCGACGCATCGGCGCCGTAGGCCATCGGCGC
>DASRPK010000305.1:0-2622 GCA_035646395.1 Gemmatimonadaceae bacterium
CGAAGCTGATGACGTCGTCCATGCGCCATCCGGCGAGGGACAGCGTGCCCGGCCAGTCGCGAATTCCGCTGGTGTGGTGGACCAGGTGGTTGACAGTGACTGTGCGGCCGAAGTCCTGCAGTTCCGGAATGTGTTTCCTGATATCGTCGGTGAGCGCGACCTTGCGCTGCTCGACCAGCATTGCGATCGCGAGTCCCGCAAATTGTTTTGAAACGGAAGCGACGTCGAAGACGCTGGTGCCCGTGATCGGCACCTTGTGCTCGAGGTCCGCGTGTCCGTAGCCCTTGCTGAGGACAAGCGTGCCATTGCGGACGACGGCGACTGCCACCCCCGGCGTTAGGCCCGTGCTGAACTGGGCGAAGATCGAGTCGACGCGCGCCGTTTGCCCGTTCTGCGCTCCGACGGTGCTGGCGACGATCGAGAGCGTGGCAATGGATGCGTGGAGCAGGCGTCTGTTCATGGGCGTCTCAAGGAAGTTTCCCAGGCGAATTTCGAGCGTGACATGCTCCGCGGCTAGCCTCTGATCGCGCGATACTGGAGCGTCGCCGCGACCGTGTCCGGAAATACCAGCTACTTTGTCGATTTCGGCCTGACGAGTGATCGTGAGGTCTGCTACCGCGTGATCGGCTTCGATTCCACCCGTGTTTTGGCCCAGTCCGATCCGGACTGCACCACGCCGCCGGCCGCTCCGACAAACCTCGGTGCAGTCGCCCACGCCGATGGAACGGTCCAGTTCACCTGGAACGACAATTCTGCGGTGGAAGACGGATACGAGGTATGGGTCCAGATCGTAACCGAGAATGTCGATTGCGAGGCGGGGTGTTACACGGACGTATCCGACTATTTACTGGTGGCACTCCCAGCCAACACGACGAGCTACACCTGTCTCGCGGGATGCGCCGGCGTCCTCACATACGTCAAGGCCACAAAAGACGGCGGCGAATCAAGCTACACCAACTACGTCAAACCGTCCTTTCCCTGAGGTCCTGCACCGCGGCCTAACGCGCCCCGTACAGCTACCGGCTGGACGAGACTCTCAACCCATGAAAGAGCGCCATCAACCGCCTTCGACAGGTTGCATTCACTATGTGAATGATTGTCATTCACGACATGGATACCCTCCCGCGGATGGTCGGTCGCGCGCTGTCCGCGCGGATTCGCGTGATGCCCGCCGTGGTGCTGACCGGAGCGAGGCAGACTGGAAAGAGCACCTTGGCGGAGGAACTCGTCCCGGGCAAGCGCCGTTACTCGACGCTCGACGATCTCGATGTCTTTGATGCGGCACGGCGCGACCCCGATAGCCTGGTCGGTGGGTCCACACCGGTCACGCTCGACGAGGTCCAGCGGGTGCCGGAATTACTGCGCGCCGTCAAGCGCGCCATCGACCGCGACCGCAGGCCTGGTCGTTTCCTCCTGACCGGCTCGGCCAACTTGTTGTCGATGCGCCACGTCTCCGAGTCACTCGCCGGTCGGGCCAGTTACCTGACACTCTGGCCGATGACGCGTCGAGAACAGCAGGGATCTGGAAGCGCAGGCCCATGGGAGGAGCTACTCGCGGCGAGAGATGAAGACTGGCTGGACCTGCTGGCGGCAGCGCCTAACGAACCCGAGGACTGGCGCGCGCTCGCCCGCCGAGGCGGCTTCCCCACTCCTGCGCTGCAACTTGCAAACGCGCGTGACCGGGCAGTGTGGTTCGATGGGTACGTGCGGACCTATCTGGAGCGCGACCTGCAGGAGCAGGCCGCGATCGACGCCTTGCCCGACTTCCGCCGCCTCATGCGTGCTGGGTGTCACCGACTCGGCCAACTGGTGAACCAGACCGAACTCGGTCGAGAAGTCGCATTACCGCAGCCCACAGTGCATCGCTGGCTCAATCTCCTTGAAACTTCGTATCTTCTGGTACGGCTTCCTGCCTACTCGGTGAATCGAACAAAGCGCCTCATCAAGTCGCCGAAGCTCTACTGGGGCGACACCGGTGTTGCGCTGCATTTGTCTGAATCCGGCGAGCCAGCCGGTGTGCACCTGGAGAATCTGGTGCTCCAGGACCTGCTTGCGTGGCGCGATGCACGGGTTGAACATGCCGAACTGGGTTACTGGCGGACGACCATTGGTGAGGAAGTCGACTTCGTCATCGAAAGCGGCGGACATTTGCTTCCGATCGAGGTGAAGGCCGGCGCCCGTCCTCGGCTCCCTGATGCCAAACACCTTCGCACCTTTCGCACGGAGTACGGAAAGAAGTCGCGCGCGGGGCTCTTGTTGCATACGGGCACTACTCTGGAGTGGCTCACTCCGGATGTGCTCGCAGCGCCGTGGTGGAAGTTGCTGTAGCACAGCAGGAGAGCCGCGCTCCTGCAAGCCGGGCGACACCGGGCTACAGTTCCACCATGCGCAAACTTCTCGTTCTGCTCACCCTGGGTTTCGTCTTCGTCGTCGCGTGGTTCATCGCCGGACGTGGCACCGGACCCGCCATCACGATGGAATGGCCGACCTCGGCCATCGGCCAGAGCGGTGAACTCGTCCTGCTCATCGATGCCCCCAAAGGCCGGCTCACCACACTCGATGTCGTCCTGACGCAGGGTGAGAACCGGATTCCCGTATTCGCGCTGGCGGACAGCGGATCGG
>DASRPK010000306.1:0-24393 GCA_035646395.1 Gemmatimonadaceae bacterium
AATCCCTGGGGAGCGTGGAGGACTTTGACCTGTGGCTCCGGCTGGTCGCCGCAGGCGCGCGGCTCGACTATTCGCGCGAGGTGCTCGTGCGGTACCGGCGCGGAGCGCATAGCCTTTCGAGCGACGCAAACAGAATGCTGCACGACGGAATCACCACGCTGGACAAGGCGCGAAGAGAATTGCCGTTGAGTCCAGCGGAGCGAGCCGCACTCGAACAAGGACTGACACGACTGCGGAGCGAGCTGTCGTATCGGATGGGTTTATCCGCACTACGTCGAGGCGAAGCAGAACTGGCGCGGCGAGAATTCGCCAACGTAAAACGGTGGAATTCCAATATTCGATTGAGGGCGCTGCAGGTGGCGCTACGTGTAGCGCCCCGTCTCGCCGTCTCCGCCTACCGGCACATCCGCGGCGAGTGACCTGCCGGTGACGATGTCGCCAGCGGAGCAGTGCAGGAACGGATGACACGATCTCTGATCAGCCGCACCTTCTGGCCGGCGCCTTCGAAGTGCCGTGTGGCAATGTGGCAGTGGTCGCATCATGGTCGACATGTTAGGCTGGAAGCCTACTTGCCGAATTCGGAGATGCTGTGCGCCTGAAGATGCTCAAGTTCTACTGGAGCATGGAGCGACGGATCGTTCCCGGCCTTGAATATGCCGCGCATCGATACGAAGAGCGTCTTCTGCGCTGGGTTCCGGAGAACGTGCGATGGCTCGACGTTGGATGTGGACGTCGGTTGTTGCCGTCCTGGCGGGAAGAAGGTGAGCGAAGGCTGCTGGCGCGGGCGTCCTCCTTCGTCGGTATCGACCTCGACCTGGGGTCGCTCAAGGACAACACAACCGCCCATCATCGCGTGTACGGACCGATAGACGCCCTGCCTTTCCGTTCCGGGACGTTTGAGGTGGTGACGGCCAACATGGTAGTGGAGCACCTCGGGAATCCGGCAGGGGCCTTTACGGAGGTCGCCCGCGTCCTTCGTCCGGGCGGTCTGTTCCTCTTTCACACACCTAACGCGAAGTCCCTCCCCACGGCCCTGGCACGCATGATTCCCGAGGCGGTCAAGGCACCACTGGCGCGAATGCTCGATGGGCGCCAGGCCGAGGACGTCTTTCCGACGTTCTATCGATGCAATACTGCCGACGACGTCACGCGTTGCGCGCAGGCCGCCGGGCTGGTTCCGGTCGAGGTGTCATTCGAGTCGTCGACCGCTCTCTTTTCGGTCGTTCCGCCGCTGGCGCTTCTCGAGCTGCTGTGGCTGCGCACGATCCAGCGCGACTCGCTCCGGCACCTGCGGTCAAGCCTGATTGTTGTGCTCCGGAAGGAATGACTTGTTTCCGGCGTGCCTCCAGCCGCGCTACGGCCCGACTTCAACGATCTTGTTTCGCGATCCGAATCCCGAAACTATGCGAACCTGACGACGCGCCACGCCGAACTCGTCCGCGAGTAGTCGGACGAGTGCATCATTGGCGGCGCCATCGATCGGCGACGCCTGCACTCGAACGCGAAGCACGCCGTCGCGATATCCGATGACCTGGTTGCTCGACGCCCGAGGCTGCACCCGGACTTCGATCCGTGTTGCACGCGGCACCTTGGCCTTACCGGAGCCACTCACGGACGAAAGCTTCGAGGATACCCAGGGCGAAAAACGCGATGATCGGAGTGAGGTCGATGGATCGGAACGGCGGAATCACGCGGCGCAACGGCCGCAAGAGCGGTTCGGAAAGCGTGAACGACCATCGAATCCAGCGAGAATATGGACTGATCGGAAGCCACGAGGCGATCACGCGGACCAGGATTGCGATACGGAGAACAGTAAACGTCCAGTACACCAGCAGTCGGAGCACTCCGCCAGGGCCGCCGGAGACGCCCACCATGACATCGGCGATGAGGCCCGCGACAAAGTCCAGGAGCGCCAGCAGCACGATGCCGATGATGGCTATGCCGGCGAGGGCCCACCACGGCGCATTCGCCGGAAGCCCACCAGCGCGAATGACGCGTCGCTCAACTGGCTCGAGAAGAGGATCGATCCGCTGCCGGAAGAATCGGGCGACAGGACTGAATGGACCGATCCGCCGGGTTCGCACCATCCAGTCGATGACCGCGATCACTGCCATAGCCAGCGCGGCCGACAGGAGCACGACTCGCAGAAGTTCGCGGATAGCGTTAATGAGGGCCAAGACGCGCCAGTGGTTTGAGTGAGCTGACGTGCAACTTCGCGATGCTACCGCGTGCGGTCCAGCGCTCTGTCGCCCGGCTGTCGATCGCGGTGCGCCGCTACCCCACCCTGGACTGCGTGGCGTTGTCCCCCCACGCGACCGGCCGGCGCCTCACGGCGCCCTGGAAAAGCGCAACGACCAATCCGGCGTTCACCATCGTGAAGTAGTACGGAAGTCGCAGAAAGCGAGGGCGCAGTGGGACGACGGCGCCAGCGATTGCCAGGACATAAAAGATTACCTGCCCTGCCAGAAGTGGCCGGTACAACGGCGAGCCTAACAAGAACAGATTCGCGACGAGACAGATGATCATCGCAGGAGGCACCAGCAGCCGCGCGACCTTGTGCGAGAGGAAAAAGAAAAGCGGCATGGGGCGCGGCGGCATCAGCAACCGGCGAAGCTCTCCCAGTTGCTGGATGTTCCCCCTCCCGATGCGGACCCGCCGCTGAAAGCCCTCCATCTCGTGGGCCTCCTCGGCCGCGACCGCGCCTGGCTCGTATACCGCGCGGTAGCCGCGGGCAACGATACGCATCGGGATGACAAAGTCGTCGTTGATGATGCCGGGCTCGGGAAAGGGGTACAGCTCGCGCCGAATGGCGTAGAGCGACCCGTGTGCGCCGAGCGTCGAGTGCACGTCCGCCTCGGCCGCTTTGAGTGACGTCTCGAATCGCCAGTAGAAATCTTCCTGCTTGCCGAGCGCTGACTGTCCCGGGTTGCGCACCATGTACACGCCGCTGACGGCCCCCACTGAAGGATCGGCGAAATTGCGTACCAGCATGCGGAGCGATTCTGGTGCGATCATCGAGGCGGCGTCGGAGAAGACGACGATCTCGCTGGTGAACTGCCGGATGGCATCGTTCATGGCCGCGAGCTTGCCGCGATTCACCGGGAAAGCGAGAAGACGGATTCGTTTTCCGTCATCGTAGCGCGCGGCGATTGCATTGGTTGAATCGCTTGATCCGTCCGACACAATTACAGTCTCCAGCCGGTCAGCCGGATAGTCGATTGCGAGCGAGTTTTCGATCTTCGCCGCTATCACGTGCTCCTCGTTGTACGCCGCGACGAGCATAGCAACCGTGGGCTCGATGGGCGCCTTACGAGGCGGGCGCGCGATCACGTGCCGCATCACGACGAGGAGTGCCGGAAAGATTAGGTACGGATATAGAGCGAGAAACGCCGATACCCAGAACAGCGCGCGCATTAGGTCGTGGTAGTCTCGATGGGGGAGAAACGGAGCAATCAGCTTGTGGCCTTCATGGCCGATACGAGTAAGCTGGCGCCAAACAGTGCAACGCGTCGGGAGCGGATGGCTGCAAGCTCGGCTGACAGCAGCCACTCAACCGTTGCTCGCAGCGGCCCCCCGCCGGTCATATGCTCCGCCGCGCCGTGTTTGAGGACTTCCGAGCGACGAAGTCCGAGACGGCTTGGCACGGAACGGAAGAGGAAGATCGGTACGGGAAGAAGCCAGAATATGGTCGTCAGGAATTCCACTTCGAAGCCCGCACGCTCGAGGGGTGCGGCAAGTGAGATGGGAGAGTATCGCCGGTAATGGCCGGCTGCCGTGTCCTCTGTGGACCAGAGGAATTTGCGTGCGGGCACCGTTAGGTAGATTCGCCCGCCTGTTGCCAGGGCACCATGGACCTGGCGCAGAAACGTGGTGTCATCGTCGATGTGTTCGAGAACATCGAAGAGCCCTGCGCCGGCGATGGACTCCGGTCGAAGCTCCAGACCCTCGAGTGTCGAGCATATTACCGTGCTCAAGCCTCGTTCCCGTGCCGCCCGCGCGCCTTCAATGCCCGGCTCGAGGAGCGCAACGTCCCATCCGGCGCGCTCGATGGCGCACGAAACGAATCCGTTGCCACCGCCGATGTCGAGTAGAGGACCGGTCGGCGGAAAAGCGCGCAGGAGCTCCAGAATGCACCGATTGCGATGACGGAACCAGAAGGATCGTTCTTCGAGCTGAAGGCAGATGGCATGACCGCTCGCCGGATACGATACCTTGCCGCGATCCCTACCGAACCAGACGCCGGAATCGCCGAGCGCAAGGTTCGATGCGATCTGTTGAACGTCTACCATTCGACCGATGTGAGTGAGAACATCTTGGTTGACTAGAACCAGAAGTGAAAGACTTGCTCGGCGCTTTCCACGGAGTATCCACAAGACGAGTACAGCCGACACGCAGGAATATTCGCACGTTGCGTAACTACCTGAGCCTCACGATGTCCTTTCGCTAACGCCCACTCGAGTGCAGCGCGTACCAGGGCTTTCCCCAATCCGCGCCCGCGGGCTTCCTCGCGGACAGAAAGCAGGCCAATGTCGGCCCGTCCATCTTTTGCCCCGACCGTTACCAGCCCCGATATAGACGAACCATCGCGGATGACCATCACCTCATCGGCGATCTTCTTATTCAGAGAATTGATTATCCACGCGTCGTAGATCTGGTTGAAAACTCTCTTCGGCACTTTGGGATCGACTCTGAAGCGTGAGTAGCTCCCGGCGTCCCGAGCCAGGCGAAGCAAGTCCGCCGAGGGCGAAGTGTCGTGCCACGGTTCCAGGACAATCGAAGTGTCTTCGCGCGCGAACGCGAAACCGGCGTCTTCTGTCACTTCGCGGGCAAATGTCACGCGCTCGCTGATCAACTGCCCATCCAATGATATCGCGGCCTGCGCCGATTCCTCGCCCTTGGCGAACAGGTAGGCGAGTTTTACACCCGATTCCCGCGCGGCTTCGATAGCGGTTTGCAACGCGTTCCGGTCGTCTGTATCCCGTAACCGCGCGACCGGAAACTCGAATACGTCGCTATCCCAATGCAGGATATCGTAGCCGGCGACGGGCGAGCTCATGGCTGCCGAATCGAAGTTGTCTGCACCCGCATTACTACCGGCAGGGTGGCGCCTATGTCACGACGCGAGACGCGTCATGCTCGGTAAACTCGGCATCGCTCCCGACCGCCTGGCGCACGACATAGGACGGCCGGTCCATAGTTCGAGTGTGAATGCGGGCGAGGTACTCGCCGAGAATGCCGAGCGCGAACAACTGCGCGCCGGAGAAAATCGCGATGATGGAAGCCAGAAAAGGGAATCCAGGTATGCTGCCGCCCGAGGCTACGTATCGGACCAGCACATAGACCAATATGCCGACGCCGAAAATCGTAAAGGCGAATCCGATCATGCTCGCGAGCTGTAACGGAACCGTGCTGTACCCCGTGATCATGTTCAGCGCGTGACGAGTCAGCTTGGCGACGGTGTAATTCGAAGCACCCGCTACTCTCGCGTCATGTCTCACCGCGACAGCCGCAAAACGTTGCGTACCCCAAGTCAACAGCACATCGATGGATACGAATGTGTTCCGGTATTGCGTGAACGCCAGGCACACTCGTTTGCGGAGAATGCGAAACGCGCTGACGTTGCGCGCAGTTTCGGCGCCCATGGTGCCTTGCAGCGCGAACTTCGTCAGGCGCGACGCAAGATTGCGTCCGAAGCTGTGCGGATGTGACACCGGCGTGCCGTACACAACATCAAAACCTTCCGAGAGCTTCGCGATCAGGATCGGAATCTCCTCCGGTGGATGTTGCAGATCGTCATCCATGGTCACGATGATTTCATGCTGCACCTCGCGCAGGCCACACAGCAAGGCGTTGTGCTGTCCGTAGTTCCGCATGAGATCGAGACCGCGAATCCACGGATGAGCCTTGATCTGGTCACGAACCACTTCCCAGCTTCCGTCGCGACTCCCATCGTTGACCAGAATGAGCTCATACTGCTGAGCAACCGTTCGGAGTACCGGCTCCAGACGCGCAATGAGAATGGGGAGCGATTCGCGACTGTTGTAGACCGGCACCACGACCGAAAGTCCGGTCAGCATCCGGAACGCAGCAAAGCCGTCGCCCGGCGGAGCAGGCGGGGATGCATCCCCTATCACGAGCTGCGACGGATTGTGCATCATTGAGCGTTCAATTCCTGTGTCATGATCATGCCGCCTCTATTCTGATGAACATTCCGTTCAACCGGCCCGCCGTCGTCGGGCGCGAACTCAATAATATCGTTCAGGCCCTCAGCGACCGCCATTTTTCGGGCGATGGCTCCTTCACGCGCCGCTGCCACGAGTGGCTCGAGCGTGAGACTGGGACGGCGAAAGCGTTGCTCACGCATTCATGCACGGCTGCGCTCGAGATGGCCGCAATCCTTGCCGACTTGAAGCCCGGCGACGAAGTCATCCTGCCGTCCTTCACGTTCGTTTCGACGGCCAATGCGGTTGCCTTACGAGGCGCGGTTCCAGTCTTCGTCGACATTCGGCCGGACACGCTCAATCTTGACGAGTCGAAGGTCGAGGATGCGATCACTGACCGGACTCGAGCGATCATAGTTGTGCATTACGCGGGCGTGGCCTGCGAAATGGACGCATTCGAGGCGATCACGCGGCGTCGTGAGCTAATCCTCATCGAGGACGCTGCACAGGGCATGCGCTCGACATACAAGGGACGGCCCCTGGGATCCATCGGCGCGCTTGGCACATTCAGTTTCCACGAGACCAAGAACGTCATATCCGGCGAAGGCGGGGCGCTCCTGGTGAACGACTCCCGGTTAATTTCCCGCGCCGAGATCATCCGGGAAAAGGGAACGAACCGAAGCAGTTTCTTTCGTGGACAGGTCGATAAATACACGTGGGTCGACATCGGCTCGTCCTACCTGCCTGGCGAGATTATTGCCGCCTTCCTGTATGCACAGCTCGAGGACTCTACGGCGTTGACGGAGAGTCGTCGTCGCGTCTGGGACAGGTATCACGAGGCGTTCGCGGAACTCGAGCGCGATGGCAAGGTTCGACGGCCGGTTGTGCCGCCGGACTGCGGACATAACGCGCACCTGTACTACCTGCTGCTACCGGACCTCACAACCCGGACGC
This sequence comes from Gemmatimonadaceae bacterium, assembly GCA_035646395.1. Lineage (GTDB taxonomy): Bacteria > Gemmatimonadota > Gemmatimonadetes > Gemmatimonadales > Gemmatimonadaceae > JABWBJ01. The sequence continues at coordinate 7,116 of DASRPK010000306.1, forward strand.
GTTTCATCGCCCGCCTGAAGGAGCGGGGGATCGCTGCGCTCTTTCACTACGTACCGCTGCATGATTCCCCCGCGGGGCGCCAATTCGGCCGCGCTCACGGGAGTCTCGACGTCACGTCCGCCGTTAGTGATCGGCTGGTGCGCTTGCCACTCTGGGCCGGATTGGACGAGCAGACGTCGGAGACGGTTATCGATGCCGTCAACGACGTTCTTGCTACAGCCGTCGCCTAACGATCCGTCGTCAAGGAGCGGAGATATGGCGTCCGTGGGCCGCCCTCGAGGAGACTGAGGAGATACTGCCCGTACCCGGACGACCGTAGTGGGAACGCCAGTTTGCGCAGCTGCTCATCGTCCACGTACCCTGCGCGCCAGGCGATTTCCTCGGGGCAGGCGATCTTCAATCCCTGTCGCTTCTCAATTGTGCCGATGAAGCTGGAGGCTTCGTGCAGCGATTCGTGCGTTCCCGTGTCGAGCCACGCCGTACCGCGGCCAAAGATCTCGATGTGTAGCGCGCCGCGCCGCAGGTACTCCAGGTTCACATCGGTGATTTCATATTCACCACGTGCGGAACGGGGGATGTTCTGCGCGATGTCCAGGACGTCGTTGTCGTAGAAATACAGGCCAGTGACCGCGAAAGATGACTTGGGCTGCGCGGGCTTCTCCTCGAGGCTCAGCACGCGTCCGTTCTCGTCGATCTCCGCGACGCCGTACCGTTCCGGATCATTTACGTGATAGCCGAAGATTGTCGCGCCGAGCGAGCGCGAAGCAGCACGCTGGAGGATGAGGCTCAGGCCGGCGCCGTAGAAAATGTTGTCCCCCAGCACCAGCGAGACACGATCGCGCCCAACGAACTCGCGCCCGATAATGAACGCCTGTGCCAGTCCTTCCGGCTTGGGTTGCGCCGCATAACGGAGGTCAAGCCCCCACTGCGACCCATCGCCGAGCAGCGCCTCGAAATGCGGAAGGTCCTGCGGCGTTGAAATCACGAGGATCTCGCGGATCCCGGCCAGCATGAGCGTGGTCAGCGGATAGTAGACCATCGGTTTGTCGAACACCGGCAGCAATTGCTTGCTGACCACGCGCGTGATCGGGTACAACCGCGTGCCCGAGCCTCCCGCGAGGATGATCCCCTTCACAGCCCCATCCCCAGTCCAAGCCGCTCTCCGCGGTACGTTCCGGATCGCACTCGCTCCCACCACTGGCGGTTCTCGAGATACCATCGAACGGTTTTGCGCAGGGCGCTATCGAACGTCTCGCGTGGCCTCCAGCCGAGCTCCCGTTCCAGCTTCGAAGAATCGATTGCATAACGAAGATCGTGACCGGGACGGTCGGCGACGAACTTGATGAGCGTCTCACGGCGGCCAATCGCGGCGTCTGGCGCCATCTCGTCGAGGAGCGAACAAATGGCTCGCACCACGTCGATGTTGCGGCGTTCGCTTCGTCCACTGACCAAGTAGGTCTCGCCGATCTCGCCCTGCTGGATCACGGTGATCAGCGCGTTGGCGTGGTCGTCGACGAATAGCCAGTCGCGAACGTTCAGCCCTTGTCCATACACCGGGAGCGGTGCACCCAGGATGCCATTGAGGATGATGAGCGGCATCAACTTCTCGGGAAACTGATATGGACCGAAGTTGTTCGAACAATTGGTGAGGAGGCAGGGCAAGCCGTAGGTCCGGGACCATGCTCGCACGAGATGGTCCGCGGCAGCTTTGGTGGCCGCGTACGGCGAGTTCGGATCGTAGGGCGTTTCCTCAACGAAGAAGCCATGGTCGCCGAGCGATCCGAAAACCTCGTCAGTGGATACATGCAGAAAGCGAAAACTCGCCGCCTCGTCCGCCGGCAGTGCACTCCAATAGCGTCGCGCCTCCTGCAGCATCGTGGAAGTGCCGACAATGTTGGTCTGCACGAACACCGATGGCCCGTCGATCGAGCGGTCCACGTGTGACTCGGCGGCCAGGTGCATCACGGCGGTCGGCCGATACGTGTTGAACACTCGCTGTATCTCCGCGGCATCGCAGATGTCTGTTCGCTCGAAGGTGTAGTTGGGCGCGCCGGCGACCGACGTGAGCGACTCGAGGTTGCCCGCGTACGTCAGGCTGTCGACGTTGACAACCCGTTCACCGCGCCCTACGAGCATTCGCACAACTGCCGATCCAATAAAGCCGGCGCCGCCGGTCACGAGGTATGTCATGAACGAAAGAGTTAGCCTGACATGTCAATGGGCACAGTCGAACTGTCGAACGGACAAAGTGCAATCCCAGCGGGATCGCTGCGCACTGTCATTACGCTTCAACCCGGATACCCGTAACTCGTGTCGCTAGGTCGTGCCCGTGGCCTCCACGTTGACCGCTGCCGGCGCAAGCAGAACTTCCAACCCGCGCAGCGCGCAGGGAAGGATGAGCACCAGCATCGGGACCTGGGCGCGGAATTCGGCGAACATTGACTGGAGAAAGAGCGGGATGAAGAGCAGAACGCCGAACAGTGCGGATGCCTGGATGAACCGATTGGCGTGCCTGAAACCGATCACCGCCAGCAACAAGGGAACTCCAAAAGCCAGCAGCGGGGGATACCAGATCAGCAGAACGCGCAGCTCAGCGAAATTCAACCCTATCTGCTCGACGATGCTTTTCGACGCGAATCCTCCTGTCCGCAGCAGCTGCAATCCCAGATACGTTCCGAACGACAGGACGAAAAGGCCCGCGGTGATCAGCGTCGTCCGCCGCCAGCTGGATGGCTTAACGTTCGCGAGAAAATAAAGGCCCGGGAGCAACACTGAGTCGTACTTGATTGCGACACTCAATGGCAGCAGAACGGCGAAGATCAGCATGCGTTCCGCGCGCAGAGCGAGCAGCAGCAGCAGCCAGAAAACCAGGGCGAGCCGGTCCCATGGATGATAGCTCTGGAGAAAAAACGTCAGCGGAAGGACACCGATGAAATACAGCGTACCGATCAGGACGTATTCGTCCCTGAACCAGCCCGATAGATACCGCACAAAGAGGAGCAGGCCTAACGCGAGGTAAAGCGTGTCCAGTAGCAAGTATGACCGCGGGATCGAAAGCCCAACCGCACGATGGACGCCCTCGGCAATCAACACGGCACCAAGTCGAATGTTCGTGCCGTTCGCCCCGAGGCTGTCCCACGTCAGGCCGGGTGGAGGTTGATTCGCGAGAATGGACCGGTGGAGTGTCTCAGCCTTGGCGCGGTTGAGCGGTTGGTAAATGGTCACGTCGCCGATCCACTGCTGCATGGTCAGCGTGGCGGCTCCGATGAGCCCGACGATAGCGAGTCGCCGAATCGTCAGGCGCCATGACGATCGGCTTGCATCGGATGCCGAGATGGAGGCCACTGAATCGGTAATAGGAGAAACCTCAGGGGCGAATGAGACCAGAGATTGCAACTCACAACAAGCGACTCGCTGTGAATGTAGACCAAAGCCGGTCTTGCGCACGTGGACGCTTCTTCTTTCCTCCATTCTCCCCTTCGGCGACGTACGAAGGCGTTTCCCGGCAACGGCTCCTATCGTTAAGGTTCAGGGCGGTTCGCGGCTTGGTCAGGGCGTTAACGTCTTCCAATCAATTCCACACCACGGTGCATTTTCGCTCGGACCGCTGGGAACTAACTCCCGGAACCTGGACAGCGCGCACACGGCTTTTCGTGCTTTTGGTCGCGATGATCCACGTGGCGGTCGTGTGGAGCCTCCGAACCCCGATCGTCACCACCGGACAGGATGATGCCGAGTACATCCTGCTCTCGCGTGAAATCGCGCAAGGCAACTATCGCGATTCGCACGACGTCAATGCTCCGATGCATGCCAGATATCCACCGGGTTATCCCGCATTCCTTGCTGGCGTACGTGCACTGGCCGGAGACCGCGAGCCCGCGTACCTCCTCGTGAACGCGTTGCTCAGCGGCGGTGCACTACTGCTGTTTCTGGTCTGGGGTTGCCGGAACCTGTCGTCGCCGACCTGGTTTGCGATCGCAGCACTGGTAACTCTGAACCCCGAACTGATCTTCCTCTCAGGGAAGATTCTTTCGGAACCCCTTTTCTTTTTTTTCGTCTACCTGACGCTCTGGGCCGAGTCGCAGAGCGCGACCACTGAGCGCGCGACGTGGGCGACAGTGGCCGCATCAGTCACGACACTGGTCCGCTCGGCCGGACTCGCGATTCCGGTTGGACTCATCGGCGCCCGACTGTTTCAACGCCGCTGGATCGCGGCGGCCGCTCTTACAATTTTGACGGCGCTCAGCGGGGGTCTCTGGGCCTGGAATTCAGCTCGCGCTCCCCAGGCTGCCGAGCGCCTGCTGTACGTCGCCGATTTGCAGAAGGTCGCGGCGTTGGAGGAACACTCAGCCATCGGTGCACTCGTACAACGCGTCAGGTATAAAGCCGAAGAGCTGACACTCGATGAACTGCCGACCGCGCTTTCCGTTCCGGCGATTCCGGGAACCTGGATCGACAACGCGATGGGCGCGCTGGTCATCGTCGTTCTGCTGCCGCTCGGTATTCTTTGCTTGTGGAAGCGCAGCAAAACCGCGGCCGCCATGCTCCTCGCGTACGGAGCACTGTATGTGGTCTGGCCGTATGGCCAGGTGCGTTTGATCGTCCCGGTTGTCCCGTTGATTCTCGTCGCCATGTTTCTCGCGGCTGAATTCATCGGTGCAAGGATACGACGCTCTTGGGCAGTGCCGGTTGCGATCGGGTCGCTAACGCTATACCTCGCCATCGGCGTTATCCTGCGGCTTGGGCGCGATCGCGACTACCTGAGTGGCTGCGACCGAGGACACGCGCCCTACAGCCAGCCAGCGTGTTACCCGATGGAAGGCGACTGGACGTTCCTTCAAGCGACCAAGTACGTCAAAGAAAACCTTCCTGCGGACGCCGTCGTCTTCACGGTCAAAGAACCGACGTTTTACTATCACTCCGGCCGCAAGACAGTGAACCTGCTCGTCCTGCTGAAAGAGGATTCCACTACGCTTGCGAAGACCCTGCGTCAGCGAGGAGTCGGATGGGTCGTCACGTCCTACTCGGGGCCATCCCGAACGCAGATGGGCAAACTGGTCGCGAGCGCCTGCCGCGATTTCGACCTCGTGAAACAGATTGACGCGCGCACGATGGTATTGCGCGTTCGCCCAGCAGGTCAGACGGATGGTGAAACCGCGTGCGGGGCGTTGACGACATGGCGTCAGGATCCCGGACGGCCAGAGGCCGCGAATTGATTCACGCGTGACGGACACTCCCGCTGCGGGAATTCAGCTACGCAACCCTCGTTCGCTGACCGGCCGCACCTTCTGGCTCGCAGCGTCGAAGACCGTCGCGTACGCGCTGAATCTCGGTGTTCCGCTTGTTCTCGTCCGGCGCATGTCGGTGGACGAGTATGGAACCTACCTGCAGGCGTTCCAGATCATCACCACCGCCGTCGCACTGCTTCCGCTCGGGTTCGGGATGACCGCGTACTATTTCCTCCCACGAGAACCCGAGTCACGCGGCCGGATCATCAAGAACATCCTGCTCGTATATGCCGGGCTCGGCGGGCTGGCACTACTCGTGTTCTCCTTGTTCCCCGACACGTCCCATCGACTCACTGGAAACGAGGCGGTGTCGGCCTACAGCCTGATGATCGGAATCGTGATTTTCCTGTGGGTCTGGTCGGGCTTTCTCGAGATAGCAGTCCTGGCGAATGAGGAAGTGGTGCTCGCGCCGCTTTTTGTCGTGGTCTCGCAGTTGGTCAGGACGGTGCTCATGCTCACGGCGGCTCTGACAGCCGCCGATCTCAGGAGCCTCCTGCTCGCGTCACTCGCCCATGGTGTGGTGCAGTCACTCGTTATGCTCTGGTACCTGTCATCGAGGTTTCCCTCGTTCTGGAAGGGTTTCGACCCTGACCTTCTCAAGCGACAGGTGATGTATGCCAGTCCGTACAGCCTTGGAAACATCCTCTGGGTGCTGCAGTCGGACGTTCACGCGTTCTTCGTTTCGAAAGGGTACGGGGAGGAGCAGTTCGCCATCTACAGGATCGCATGCTTCCAGCTTCCCTTCGTGGCGCTCCTGGCTGAGTCGGTCAATGCGACCATGATCCCGCGCGTCGTTGAATTGCAGCACGCCAACCGGATGGACGAACTGCGCGCGCTCGTTGCCCGAGTCGTCAGGTTGCTGGCGATCGCGTTCATCCCGCTGTACGTGGTCCTGCTGTTGCTCAGTCGTGAGTTCATCACGGCGCTATTTACCACGAAGTACGTCGACAGCATTCTGCTCTTCGTGATCTTCCTGACGGTCCTGCCCACCAACGTGATCATTTTCGACTCGGTCACGCGGGCATTTCCATCGTTAGGAACGTTCACGTTCCGGCTGCGCGTTTTTCTGGTGCCTGCCTTGGTCCTCGCGCTCTGGATCGGGACGCGGACGCTGACGCTTACCGGCGTCGCGCTGGTCATCGTGATCTACTCGGTGGCGGAGCGGGTCATCCTGGCCGTACGCACGGCGCAAACCCTTCACCTCGGTCGTGCCGATTACCGCGCCATGAGTGACGTCCTGAAGGTCGTCCTGGCATCCGCGATCGCGGCGCTCCCGACGATCGCCGTGAAAGTGTTGATGAGTGGAATCCATCCGCTCTTCGTACTGATCGTTGCCGGCGGCGTCTTCTACGCCGCCTTCATCGCCGCCGGCTTCTGGCTGAAGATCCCCAATGTCGACGAACGCCAGACGCTGCGGATGTGGTATGCGCGGCTCTTACGTGCGGGCCGGGCGTAACGGCAGCCACCAACCGAGCGCAATCCCTCCGAAGGTTCCGACGCTGAACCCAAGCCACTCGAACGATTGCATCTGACTGAGCCCCGTGACCGGAGCAAGCAGAACCAGTGTCCCGGTAACCAGGACAAGCGGCCACCATGCCGTCACCGACGTCGTCACGGCGGCGCGCTGGGCCCGGGCGGTGAGTACGGAAATGGGGAGCATGAGGCCAGCCAGCCAGCACGCGTTCAGAGGCCACCAGTCGGGTCCCATCGCCACGTCCCACGGGAAAAATAGGAACCAGGTCAGGCCGATCGTTCGCGGAATGGTGACGCTCGTGATGCGTTCATGTCCGCGGGTGGCGTTGAGCGCAATTCGTTCCGGACTGCTGACGGCTTCCACCGTTATCATGCCGCCAGCATAGGTGCCGGATTGTGTGAGCACATCGTCCAGCCCGACCTGCACGGTGCGCAAATTCAGCAATGACGCAACCGAGTACGCCCTGAAGGCGACATCGTCCCCCCGCTGAGACAGCTGAAAGCCCTCTTCCCAGTCGTTCGCGATTCGTGCGATGATCGCAGGGCGCTGGGACGCAGGAATCCGTCCGCTCACCGTCGCTTTCAGCGCGTGACTGCGGGTTGTCGAATCGAGAGTCCGGTGCGGACGGAGCACGTCCCCGCGGTGCAGATCGTCCCCGTTGAATTCAAGAGCGTCGAGTCTTCCACGAAACGGTTCTTCGCCCTTCTTGACGGGTGACCACTGCAACCACTGTGGATACCTCGTGCGGCTCGGTTGCAGGAGCAGTGCTGACCCGCAGACAACGAGCGCTGTGGCGATTCCAGCCACGGTCGCAATTCGTCGAGCGGTCGACGCTGTGGCGTTCCAGGCGCGCTGGCTGCCGGTGGCGATCCAGACACCGATCCAGGAGCCAAGCGTGTTCGCCAGCACATCACCCATGCTCGTATACCGGCCGGCGACGACGCGATACTGGAGAGCCTCGATCGCCACCGACAGGAGGAATCCGGCCACCACGCCATGCCGCCAGCTTCCCGTCGCGTTCCACATCGCCGCACCCAGCGGCATGAACAGCAACAGATTCAGGGAGAAGTCGAGGCCGCCTAACGACCCACAGAAAACGCAGAAGAAGGAAGTGCCCGATTCGCCGGCCGTTGGGGTCAACGTCGGAACGACAACCAGAAGCACCGCGGCCACAACCAGGAGTATTGCAGTAACGTCGCCTCGAGGAACACTCCTGGCGGCGGCGAACCACGCATGCGGCGGTCGCCGACCTGTCACGACGTCGAAGCCGGGACTGTTTCCAGCGCGCGCGGATTCGCGGCGTACCAGGCCCAGAGGCGCCGGATACCTTCGCGCACATCAATGCCTGGCTGGTATCCCAGCACCGACTCGGCACGTGCCAGCCCCGCTTGTGAATCGCGTATATCGCCAGGCCTGTCCGCCGCGTGAAGCACGGTGATCCGCGTGCCGGCAATGTCCTGCACCATTTCGACGAGTTCGAGGAGTGACGTCCGAACACCAGCGCCGACATTCACGACGTGACCGCTCACGCGCACTGCGTCGCGCTGCGCCGCCAGCAGGTTCGCATCAACCGCATTCTCGACGAACGTGAAATCCCGGGTTTGACCACCGTCCCCGAAGATCGTGACTGGCGATCCCGTTATGGCCGCCCGAAACAGGAGCGGTACGATTGCGGCGTATGGTCCATTAGGGTCCTGCCTCGGACCGAACACGTTGAAGTAGCGCAGTGCCACGCCTTCGATCAGTCCCGCGCGCGCGTACGCCAGGGTGTACAACTCGCCCGAGAGCTTTGCCGCGGCATACGGTGACCGCGGTAGCGGCTCCATGGATTCGATCTTGGGGAGCGCGGGGGTGTCCCCATATGCCGAGCTCGAGCTCGAATAGACGAATCGCCGAACTCCGGCATGGCGGCCTTCTTCCAGCAGATTGAGCGTCCCGTTGACGTTGGTCTCGTGCGTTCCGATCGGATCGGCCATCGAACGCGGCACGCTGGGAAGCGCCGCGACGTGAAAAATGGTCTCGACTCCTTCGACAGCCTCGGCGCACGAGCGCCGATCACGGATGTCCGCGACCCGGAAGTCGATACGATCGGCAATCTCATCAAGGTTCTGCCGGAATCCGGTGATGAGGTTGTCGACCACTCGGACGTCATGGCCGAGCTCGAGCAGCCGTCTAACGACATGTGAGCCAATAAAGCCGGCGCCGCCGGTAACCAGCGAGCGAGTTGAGGGCATGAGAATTTGACTGAGGGAATGCCGGGTACCCGTGACCCGGTCGCCCAGATTCGAGTCCAGTGTCGGAGCGGTGAGAAGCTAAATCCCGCCGGCGCGTCTGCCACGGGGTGGACGCGTCGTGAAGCCCTGCCGTAACCGGGCATCAGCTTGGATGTCGTTCGTGTTGTTAGGTTTATCATGGTCCTGGGAGCACATGCTCGACCAGCTTTGGCGCCCAGGGAGCACGAAAACAGGAACCTCTCCCAAGAGGTAGCTATCATCGCGAACGCTAGTCCCGGAGAAAACCTGCACTGCCTTTCGATGACCGTGCGCGCATGACCATAGCTCGACTGGCAAAGCTCCGCGGACGTTCACCGGCCGAATGGCGTGGGCGCACCGCCCAGGCGGCGTCGCGCTGGTTGGAGCGTATCGGGTTTGGGGACATCGGCGAGCCGACCGACGAGGAGTGCAGCCGCCTGCTCGGCGAGGCCTCCGAGGCGCCAGCCGTCCCGAGCCCGTTCTTCGAGTCCCTGGTTGACCGCGCCGCGACACTGCGGGCGTTAGGCGAGATCGATCCCGCCTTTCCATCCGCCTTGCGCGCACGCGCCGACCGATTCCTCGCTGGACGCTGCGACCTGATGGGTTTCCGCGACCTCGCCCTCGGCGAGCCGATCGACTGGTGGCGCGATCCCGTTTCGGGCATCCGTGCCCCGGACCGGCATTGGAGCCGCATTGCGTTTCTCGATCCGAAACTGGTGGGTGACCACAAGGCGGTGTGGGAGCTCAGTCGGCACAACGCCATCCTCACCGTTGCCCAGGCGTGGTGGTGCACCGAAGACTCGCGTTATGCGGACGGTGTCAACCGCCTGCTGGCGTCCTGGATGAACGCCAACGTTCCGAAGCAAGGCATTAACTGGGCGAGCAGTCTCGAGATTTCCTTCCGCTCGATGGCCTGGGTCTGGATCCTGGCGCTGATGGGTGATGCTACGCCTCCAGCGTTGAGGCGACGGGCACTCGGATATCTCGCGATAGGCGGAAGGCATCTGGAACGGTTTCTCTCGACCTGGTTCAGTCCCAATACGCACCTCACCGGCGAGGCGCTCGGGCTCTACGTCCTCGGCACAACGCTTCCGCAGTGCCCCGACGCACCGCGATGGCGCGCGACGGGCGAATCGATACTGCTCGAGTGGGTGAACCGCCACATCCGGGAAGACGGAACGTATGTCGAGCAGTCGACGTGGTATCACCGATACACCGCGGACTTCTTCCTCCATTATCTGGTGCTGGCCGAGCGAGCGGGCGGCACCGCAAGCCAGCGAGTGAGAGCGCCGCTTGAACGACTCATCGAGCTGCTCTGCTGGATCACGCGACCGGACGGCACGTTTCCACTGATCGGGGATGACGACGGCGGACGGCTGCTGTTCCTCGATGACGACTCCGCCCGTCGCGTTCGGACGACGCTGTCGGTAGGGGCTGCGCTCTTCGAGCGTGCCGATTGGGCACACGTGGCTGGCGGACCAACACCAGAACTGGTGTGGTTGAAGGGCCCCAGCGGACTGCGCGCGTTCCAGTCGTTGCGTCCAACGCCGCCGGCAGAACTGTCCCGGGCGTTTCCGAACGGAGGCCTGTATGTGTCGCGCTCCGGATGGGACGGGGCGGCGAGCCTGCTCACGATCGACGCCGGGCCGCACGGTTTCCTGAACGGCGGTCATGCCCACGCCGACGCGCTCTCGATCGACCTCACGGTCGACGGCACGCCGTTGTTCGTCGACCCTGGCACGTACACATACACGCTCTCCCGCGACTGGAGGGATTGGTTTCGCGACACACGTGCGCATAACGCGGCGACCGTGGACGGTCGCGCATCGGCTGTGCCGGCGGGGCCGTTCCAATGGGCCTCGCGCGCAACTGCGCACTCCGATGCCTGGTTCGATGACGGTCGCGTCCTTCTTTTCTCCGGTGTGCACGACGGGTTCGAGCACGCCGGCGCAATCGCCAAATACCGCCGGACGGTCGTCCACCTTCGTCCCGCGACATGGATCGTTCGGGATGAACTTCGCGCGGAAGGCGAACACGAACTGGCAGTCCATTGGCAGTGTGATACCTCAATCACGGCCGAGCCGGAGACTAACGGAGCAACACTACTGACAACTGACCGGGTCCAGCGCGCCACGATGCGCACCGCCGAGCCGGCAGAATGGCGCGTCGAAGAAGGCTGGATCTCCCCGATGCACGGCGTGCGGGAGCGCAGTACACGGCTGAGCGTAGTGCGAAGAGGCAGGGACGTAGTCTCCCTGACAACGATGATTACCGCCCTGCCTCACGAGGCATTGATCACGACACACGATACGGGGCCGGACGCGCGCGCCGATGTGAGACTGGGGAGCCGGTCGGGCGTACTGCTGTTCGGTGGTGGGCGGCTCGGCGCGCTGGAGACAGACGCCGTGGTCGCCTGGGTCGAGCGAGGTCCGGATTCGGAACCGCTGACTGTTACGGCGGCATCATACACCCGGCTGACCAACGAAGGCGTTGCCTGCGCATCAGCGGCTTCAGGAGCGGGTGTGCATTGGGCGTTGCGCGAGGCCGTGCGCACGTGACGATCACTCGATTGAAACTGGTCCGTAACTCGACAACCACATGAATTCTGACAGCGTCGCACCGCACGCTCGAACCACGACTGTTTCCGTCTTCGGCCTTGGCTACGTCGGCTGCGTCACCGCCGCCTGCCTGGCCGATCGCGGCCATCAGATCGTGGGCGTCGATGTATCACAGGCGAAGGTGGACCTCCTCGCCTCCGGGCGTGCGACGATCGTGGAAGAGGGGATCGCGGAGCTGGTCAAGCGCGGTCACGAGTCGGGGCGAATTCGTGCGACCACCTCAGTCGACGAAGCCGTTCACGCCACGAGCATTTCGTTGATCTGTGTCGGCACGCCGTCTCAGCCTAACGGGAACCTCGACCTCTCCTATGTCGAGCGCGTCTGCGTCCAGATCGGCGAGGCCCTTCGAACGAAGGCCACCAGGCACACCGTCGTCATTCGCAGCACCGTGTTCCCAGGAACGACCCAAACCGTGGCAAAACAGGCACTCGAGCGCGCCAGTGGAAAGGCCACGGGCGTGGATTTCGGTCTGTCCATGAATCCGGAGTTCCTGCGTGAGGGGTCCTCGATCCGGGATTTCAACCAGCCGCCGTTCACGATCATCGGAGCCAGTGACGAGATGACCGGGCGCGACGTGGCGGCGTTATACGATGGGATCAATGCCCCGCTGTACGTGGTCGACATCGGGGTCGCCGAGATGCTGAAGTACGCGTGCAACGCATACCACGGACTCAAGGTTGGATTCGCGAACGAGATCGGAAATATCTGCAAGGCACTCGGCGTGGATTCACACGAGGTCATGCGTCTGTTCGTTCAGGACACCAAACTCAACGTGTCGAAGGCGTACCTGATGCCGGGATTCGCCTTTGGTGGGTCATGTCTCCCGAAGGACCTGCGCGCCATTACGTATCGGGCTCGCCAGCTGGACGTACCTACACCCATTCTCTCGGCTACGCTCGAAAGCAACGACGCCCAGATCGAGCGCGCCTTTGACATGGTGCAGGCCGCCGGGAAACGACGCGTGGGAGTCCTCGGACTGGCGTTCAAGGAGGGCACCGACGACCTGCGAGAATCACCCATGGTGACGCTGGTCGAACGCCTGATCGGGAAGGGAATGTCCGTCGTGATCTATGATCGCGAGGTGTCGCAGGCAAACCTGATCGGATCCAACAAGGACTACATTGAACGCGAGATTCCGCACGTGTGGTCGTTGTTCCGGCCGACGATTCGCGATGTGCTGGACAACGCCGACACGATCATCATCGGGAATGGGTCTGCCGAATTCCGCCCGCTCGAGCCGCAACTCCGGTCCGGTCAGATCGTGATTGACCTGGTCCGCGCGTTCGGATCGCGCCGCAGCGATGGGACGAGCTATGAAGGCATATGCTGGTGAAAGAGAATGCTGAGACGATGAGCAGCCCGCCCACTCATCCTCCTAACGATGGAGGGCGCAGCACGCACCAGGACGAGGTGCAGGCAGGGGAGCGCTTCACGTTCGGCGCTAACTGGCGCCGGTTTCTTCGCCTGCTGGACGATCAGCGGATTGCACGCGCCGAACAGTCGCTACGGGAGATGCTGGAGTGCGATCGTCTCGACGGGCGCACGTTTCTGGATGCCGGTTCCGGCAGCGGGTTGTTCAGCCTCGCCGCCCGGCGACTCGGAGCTTCGGTCACGTCCTTCGATTTCGATCCGCAGTCCGTGGCCTGCACAGCTGAATTGAAGCGCCGCTACTTCCCGGGCGACCCCAACTGGGTCGTGATGGAAGGGTCCGTGCTCGATGAAGCATTCGTCCGCTCGCTCGGCACCTTTGACATTGTGTATTCCTGGGGCGTCCTGCACCACACGGGATCAATGTGGAAGGCGATCGATGTCGCACGGCGCGCGGTGGCGAAGCGGGGGCGATTTTTTATCGCACTGTACAACGATCAGGGACTGCGCTCCGTGGTGTGGCGATTCCTGAAACGTGTGTACTGTTCGGGCTTGCCGGGGCGGGTCGCCATCAGCGGTGCGTGCATCCCGTACTTCCTCGCGAGAACGAGCGCCAGCGACATTCTTCGCGGCCGGAACCCGATCAATTATTATCGCGACTATCGGAAGAATCGCGGGATGTCGGTGGTCCGCGATTGGGCTGATTGGCTCGGCGGCTATCCGTTCGAGGTCGCGACGCCGACTGCGACATTCGATTTCCTGCGCCAGCGGGGTTTCCGCCTCGACCGGCTCATCTCGACGCAGGGCAGCGGGTGCAACGAGTTCGTGTTCACCCTGGAGCACGAGACGAGTCTCGACTCGAAGTGATCGGGTCCGCGATGGGAAGTCGAGTGAAAATTGCCTACGTCCTGGACAACCTCCAGACAGGCGGCACCGAGTTGAACGCGGTCAGGACGGCGGAACACCTCGATCGCGAGCGATTCGACCTGCGCTTCCTCTGCCTCCAGCCGCACGGTCTCCTTCGCACGCGACTCGACGCAGCAGGCATCCCGGTATTCGACATCAGCGTCCCGGGTTTTCTGAGCGCGAGCGCCATTCGTCGAGGTCTCGAGATCAAGCGACTGGTGCAACACGAAGGCATTCACGTCGTGCACGCCCACGATCCCTACGGCAACGTGCTCGCCGCCCCCTGGGCACGACTGGCCGGTGGCGCTGCGGTGATCACCAGTCATCGCTGGTGGCGCGATGTGCATCCGCGCAAGGTCCGGGTCGCGAACCGGTTGTCCTACCGGTTCGCCCACCGCGTGCTCGCCAACAGCCGCTCGGTGGGAGAACTCGTTATGCGCGACGAGGGCGTTCCGGCGGAACGGGTCGTCGTGATCCCCAACTTCGTCGAGCCCTCGGCGTTCGAGCCGCTTGACCCCGCCCGACGCGCCGATCTGCGGGCCCGCGTGGGCCTCGCGCCATCGGATGTAGCCGTTGGCATGATCGCGAACCTGTATCCGGTCAAGGACCATGCGATGCTGCTGCGGGCGGCGGCTCGCGTCCTCGCGGTACTGCCGGATGTTCGTTTCGTCCTGGTAGGTGAGGGCCGCGAGCGACAGGCGCTCGTTGAGCAGGCGACCGCGGCGGGGATCGGGGATCGCGTGCTGCTTCCAGGGCGCCTGCCGCACGAGCCGGGAATGCCTGGAATGTTCGACGTATCAGTGCTGACCTCACGCGAAGAAGGCTTTCCGAATTTCGTGGTCGAGTCGATGGCCGCTGGTCGCGCCGTCGTTGCCACGGAAGTTGGTGGGGTCCCGGATGCGGTGGTCCACGGCACCACTGGACTGCTCGTCAGACCGGGCGATGACGCGGCCGCCGCAGCGGCGCTGCTGCGGGTACTTGGGGACCCGGCATTTCGCGACCAGCTCGCTGGTGCTGCTGCGCGTTATGCAACGGAACACTACCATGCCAAGGTCGTTCTGCGAGCGCTCGAATCCCTCTACCTGGACTTGGCCAAACGCTATTCAAGCGCCGGGCCCCTGGGAAACTCGTAACCCGTTGCCCCATAACAGGATCGGCACGTCGAACCCGCGAAGCGGGCCCATTTGGTAACTTGAGGCAACAGCGTTGCGTCTTCGTGTGAAGTCGGTACTCACGCGCTCGTCGGCATCGATTGAGCGCAATCAGCGTACGACATGAACTGAATGCGGCGATCACTGAGGGGATGGAGAAGTGCAAGAGCGCATGGTGCGCCGTCTACTGCTGCAGCGCAGACGGCGGCTCCTGCGTTTGCCCCTTTTTCGTACTTCCAACAGCAGCCGTTGAGAATTGGTATCGGGCTGCTGGCGCTGATCTTCTATTTGTGGGTCATTCACTCGTACAAGCTGCCCGGCGTCGACGCCGCAGTTATCGGGATGGCGCTCGGCGTTCTGGTGCGCGGGGGAACGGTTCGAGTTCCTTTCCCTCTCGTCATGTTCGGGTGCCTGATTCTCTGGGGCTGCCTTGGACTGGCGGTGAGCGAAGACACGACACGGACGCTGGACACGCTCATCAATCTCAGCAAGCTGTGGATCATCGCCTTCTGCGTGGTGAACGTTGTTCGCTCAGCGGCGGAGTTCCGATTCGTCGTCATCGCCTGGCTGGCCGTATTCGCGCTATATCCCGTGCGAGGGGCACTCTATAATCAGTACATCTGCCAGTGCACGACACTCGGTCGAGTGACATGGAACTTCGTGTTCGGGAATCCGAACGACCTGGCGGCCCTCACGATGATCCCTCTGGGCCTTTCGGCAGGTGTAGCCACCGTCGAACGCACCAAGTTCCTGAGGATGAGCGCGCTCGCTGGTGTGGTGATCCTGTCGATGATCATCCTGCTCACACAATCCCGCGGAGCGATCCTGGGTCTGGGTGCAGCGGCCCTGATGCTGTTCTTCACGAGTCGCCGAAAGGCTCGAGACATTATCACGCTTGTCGTGTTGCTGGGTGCCGCGATCGTCTTTGCGCCGAAGAGCGTGTGGGACCGCGTGGCAGGACTCGCGAATATCTCCGTGGAGGGCGATATGCAGGGCGTCGACCCGGAGGCGTCAGCTGAATCACGCTGGCAGATCTGGCAGGTTGCCATGCGCGCGATCCGGTCGAACCCGGTGACCGGCGTCGGGGCGGACATGATGCCCATTCACCATGACAAGGAGTCAGCCCGACTGAACCTCCGGTCCACCATGCGCGGCCAGAAGGACACGCACAGCACGTATCTTCGCCTGGCCGCGGAGATGGGCGTGCCAGCATTGATCATCTATCTCACGATGTGGGGAGCGTTGTTCCGTCGGGTGCATCGGGTACGACGGTCCCTTGCAAAGGTGCGGCCCAAGGACCACCAGGTCCTCTTTTTCCTCGAGCTCGCGATGGTCGCCTACATGGTCGCATCCGTGTTCGGATCCTACGGCTACCTGTCGTTCACGTACCTCTACGTGTGCGTCGCCTGGCTGGCTGCGGAGATCCTCGAGCGCGAGACGTGGTATGTCAGCCCCAAGGCCGCCATGCAAATCCCGGCGACGGCGGTCCGCCGCCGTTAGGCACCGGCGGCCTGCTGCGCCGTCACGGTCCGGCGCAGGAGCTCATGAACGCGCTGCGGACCGGCCAGCTTCCCGTCCCGCAGCGCCTGCAGCCATCCGTTCAGTACGACCAGCCGCCAGATGAGGCCTCCGTGATCGCGGCGCCCGGCGAGGTGTTCACCGATAATGCGCCGCACGGCATTCTCGTCGGTCCATTCGCCGATCGCGGTGTCTCTCTCAGTGAGTCGGTCGATCCGGTGACGCAGTGGTCCCCTGAACCACGCGGGAAGTGGAACCGCAAATCCCTGCTTTGGCTTCGAGAGCACCGAATCGGGAACGAGTCCCGTGATCGCCTTGCGAAGCACGAGCTTCCCGACGCCGTCCCGCAGCTTGAGGCGACTCGGCAACGACATCGCAAACTCGACCACCTGGTGATCCAGGATGGGAACGCGTGCTTCGAGCGAAACGGCCATGCTCATCCGATCCACCTTGGTCAGGATGTCGCCCGGGAGATACGTCTCGAGATCGACCAGCATCATTTGCGTCGCGAAATCGCGCGAGCCGAAACGGTCGAACCAGGGGTCGAGCACACGCTCCAGGGCCGGACGCCACTGCGCGATACCGGTGGTGGCGACGCCGCCCTCCGCGGCTGACAGCGGCGACGCGACGGTGGCTGCATAACGACCGCGGTTCCCCGCGCTCTGGTTCAGCATCCACGCCCGTCCCTTCGCTCCCGGCGGGC
>DASRPK010000307.1:0-7563 GCA_035646395.1 Gemmatimonadaceae bacterium
CCGGCGTCGGATGCACGTACGATCGCCGTGTTGCCGTTCGAGAACCTCGGCGACTCCGCGGACGCGTACTTTGCCGACGGTATCACCGATGCCGTGCGTGGCAAGCTCACGTCGCTTCCGGGTCTCGCGGTGATCGCCCGCGGCAGCTCAGACCAATACGGTCGCACCACGAAGCTGCCGCACCAGATCGCGAACGAGCTGGGAGTGCGGTACCTGCTGAGCGGGAAGGTTCGATTTGCAGGCGCGGGAGACGCCCGTCGCGTACAGGTCAGTCCCGAACTGGTGGAAATCGCCGATGGACAGCCACAAAGTCGGTGGCAGGAACCATTCGACGCCGAGATCCGGGATGTCTTCCGTGTACAAGGGGATATTGCCGGCAAGGTAGCCGAGGCGATGCGGCTCGCGTTAGGCAGCGGGACGCAGCAACAGCTGGCACAGGCGGTTACGAACAACCCCGCCGCCTACGACGCATACCTGCGGGGCGAGGCAGCGGCGGTAAACAACGACCCGGCGGGTCTACGCCGCGCGATCTCCTTCTACGAGCAGGCGGTCGGCCACGACAGCACGATGGCGGAAGCCTGGGGCGCACTGTCACGAAATACGAGTTTGCTGTACAGCAACAGCACGCCAACTTCGCAGCTCCAGCAACGCGCACTCCAGGCAGCTCGCCGGGCTTTGGCTCTCGAACCGAATGGAGCGGCCGGCCTCCGCGCCATGGGCATTTATCATCGCGTTGTCGCCAGGAATCTTGGCCTGAGCCTCGAGCAGTACGAACTGGCGCGCCGCGCTGCGCCAACGTCAGCGACGATCCTTGCCGAACTTGCGAATACCAAGCATGAACTGGGTCGATTCGACGAAAGTGTACGCGATCGTGAGACTTCTATCCGGCTTGATCCAAGAAATGGACGGCTCCTCAACGGCCAGACCCTGGTACTGCTGCGACTTCGCCGGATTGCCGAGGCACGATCCGTGTCGGAGCGCGCCGTGGCTCTGGCTCCCACATCGTTGGTAGCCATGATGGCTCGCTTGCTGACTGAAGCAGCGAGTGGCAATCTCGCGGGAGCGCGCCAGGTGATCGTCGCGGCGTCCAGCGAGTTGCCGTCCAGCCGCGTCCTGGCATACGTCGGCACATACTGGGACATGGGATGGGTGCTCGACAGCGCCAACTCACAGCAGTTGCTCACATTCGGCCCTGACGCATACGACAACGACCGCGGCCAATGGAGTATCGTTCGCGCGCAACAGTATCAGCTGCTGGGCGACACCGTTCAGGCCCGCATTTTGGGTGAAGCGGCCGCTCGCGTTTTCGACGAGCAACTGCTGGAGGCTCCTCGTGATCCGCAACGCCATGTATTGCGTGGACTGGCGCTCGCGTTCGCAGGGCGTGGTCGGGAAGCGTTGGCTGAATCGGCGCGCGGCCTCAACTTGGCGCGGGCTGATACAGCCGCAACGTGGGCGCTGTCTACCGCCTACCTCACGTATGTCGCCGCTCGGACGGCGCTGGTTGCGGGCGATAAGGGCAAAGCATTCGAGCTGCTCAGCGAGTCGATGCGGTTGCGCTATTTCGTTACCCCGGCGTGGCTGCGGATCGATCCCACGTGGAATGCGGTACGTGACGATCCCCGGTTTGCCAGGATCGTGTCGGGGTCTTGAGCGATGTAAGGCGGAACTCGTTAGGGCGGCTGGAATGAGAGGTTGCTCTGTGACCCCTGTGTTCTCTGTGTTTAAGGCTTTTCCGGGGCTTCCGAGGCGTGCGAAGCTGGTCGAAGCTCGACAAAGGCATGGCTGAACCAGGTCACTGGCCACACATTAGCGACGCCCACATTTGTCCCAGGAACGACGGAGGCTCCGTGAGAACCCGCTCGCTCATCATCGCGGCTGCAGTTGCCCTCCCCTGCGTCGCGGCCGGTCAGCAGACCGCGAAACGCCCAATGGATTTCCTCGACGTCCAGCTCCTGCGCAGCGCAGGGGCGCTGGCCGTCAGTCCCGATGGGCGTTCAGTCCTCTACGCGCTCTCTGTCCCTGACTGGAAGGAAGCGCGCAGCACGACCGACATCTGGCTCGTGTCGACCGATCGTGGCGTGGCATCGGCTCGCCAACTGACGTTCACGAAGGACAAGAGCGAGGGGAGTCCCGCCTGGTCGAGTGACGGCTCGTTTTTCGTCTTCTCGTCGAATCGTGACGCCCCAGCCGACGCCAGCGGACAGAACCAGCTCTACGTCATGCGCCCCGATGGTGGAGAGTCACGCAGAATCACGGACGCCAAAGACGGCGTATCCACCTTCGAGTTCACCCGCGACGGTCGATGGCTCGTGTACGGTGCCGGCAAGGCTGAGGACCGCCAGCTCTGGCTGCTGCCGGTTGCCGGTATCGATTCGGTTCCGGCGGTGCAGCTCACCAAGCACGCGGCGCCGATTGGCACGTGGGCGCTTTCGGACGACGGCAAGCGCGTGTTCTTCCTGGCCCCCGATTCCGTGGACAAGGACGATCGCGAACGTCGCGACAAGAAGTTCACCGCCACCGTTCGCAACCAGCCCGTGCCACCGAGCTCACTCTGGACGATCGACGTTGCGACGAAGCAGGAAAAGCGCCTGACGAATGACGCGACGTTCAGCGCGTCGAGCTTCTCCGTATCGCGCGACGGTCGCTGGGCGGGCGTGCGCGGCATCAAGAACGATCGTTATGCGAGGAACATCACCGAAGAGGGCATTAACGGCGATCTCTGGCTCGTGAACGTGATGACCGGCCAGGCCGAGCGTCTGACGACGAATGTCGACATCGGGGAAGGGAACCTGTCCTTTGCGCCCGACGGGCGGACCATGGCCTTCACCGCGCCGAACGACTTCAAATACTTCCGTGACCAGCGTGTCTTCCTGCGAGGCATCGAGAACGCCGGCAGCCAATGGCGCGAAATCGGGGATTCCTATGATGGGGATGTGACGATCGCCTGGTGGTCCGAGGACTCGAAAACGATCTATTTCAACGACGGCGTCCGCGCCACAAACCAGCTGATGTCGGTCGACGTCGCCACGGGCAAGGTCAACCAGGTAACAAACGAGAAGGCGTCGCTGAGCGTGACCCGCGATGACCGCTCGAAACGACTGCTCATTACCTACGCCGATCCGAAGACCCCGCCCTCGCACTACACCGTTGCGGCGCTGACGGATGTCAGCGACCGCTCCAAATGGCTACGACTGACCGACCCCAATCCACAGGTGGCGGCTCTGGCGTTAGGCGACGCCGAAGAGATCACCTGGAAGTCGAAGGACGGCAAGATGGTCGGTGGTGTCCTGGTCAAGCCGGTCGGCTACAAGGCCGGCCAGCGCTATCCCCTCATCGTCGCCATTCACGGCGGCCCGGCAGGCGCCGATGTCCTCGGCTTCAACGGCGGCTACGGCGCACAGATCTACGCCGGCGACGGGTATGCGGTGCTAATGCCGAACTACCGCGGGTCGACGAACTACGGCGAGCAGCACCGGATCGACATCGTCGGCGACTACTTCAAGAAAGGGTACGAAGACATCATGACCGGAGTCGACCACCTGATCGCGCAGGGAATCGTCGACGGTTCAAAGATGGGCGCTCTTGGCTGGAGCGCGGGTGGTCACTGGTCGAACTGGATCCTGGTGAGCACCGACCGGTTCAAGTCCATCTCGAGTGGCGCGGGCACCACGAACTGGATCTCGATGTTCGCGCAGAGCGACGTGCAGCGGAACCGGCAGGAATACCTTGGCGGGAAGCTTCCCTATGACGATTTCGAGCCGTATTGGAAGCAGTCGCCGATCCGCTACATCAAAAACGCGAAGACCCCGACCATGATCCATGTTGTTGACGGCGATCCGCGCGTGCCTCGTCCGCAGAGCGAGGAGTTGCACATGGCGCTCAAGAAGCTCGGCGTCCCAACGGAGTTCTTCGTGTATCCGGGAAATACCCATGGGATCCCCGATCCCCGAAACCGGCTTCTCAAGTCCGTCGCCGAGAAGGCGTGGATGGACAAGTGGATTCTTGGGAAGGGCGATTTCCGGTGGCGCGATGTGCTGAAGACGCTCGAGGACCGTGCCACGTCCGTTTCCACAATGCAGTGAGGGAAGTCCCAGAAAAGACTCTAACACGGAGATCACAGCGGTCACTGAGGAAACCCAGGTACGGTCCTAACGATGTAGAGCTCCGTGACCTCCGTGACCCTGTGTTAAGTCTTTGTCGGAGGTCCCGTAAAGCACCGACGCCTCGCGACGAGAAAAGGGCCCGGTCACTTGACCGGGCCCTTCACACGACTGTTGAGAAGATTTACGGAACGTTCAGAGTAACGTTATGCGGACGCAGGACCGCGCTCACCGTCCGAGCACGCGCGATGACAGCCTGCGCTTCGGAGATCGCCGCCATCAACGCCGTGCGGGACGACGCTGCCTGACGACTCACCGCATCGCTGGGCGGCTCCCAGATCCCCAGGATCGCTGCCTTGGAAGCTGCAACGCGATTCAGGATGTTCTGGTCGGGAGCACCGCCGGCGCGACCGCCCCCGCCCCCGCCACCACCGCCACGTCCCGGTGCGACCGCCTGCACGGGCACGCCGAACTTCACGCGCACCGCTTCGTACTCCTTGTTGAGGCTTTCAAACTGCGACTTCACCGACGCCGGCACGTTCGCCATGCCGCCGATCTTGCCGGCGATGTCCGTCATCTGTGGATGGAGCATGTTCAGCTGTTGCTGGATCTCGTTGCCACGTCGCTGCGCATCGTGCAATTCAGTGGTGATCGCGTTCCAGCGCGTCCGTTCAGCGACGTTCAACCGCGCCTTGGGATCCATGATGATGCGCATCGGCTTGGAGTCGATCGTGCGGGTCCCTGCAATGAGGGCGACCGTGTACGAGCCAGGCGGCACCTGCGGACCGGCGTTTCCGCCGCCGCCGAAGCCACCAAATCCACCGCCACGACCACCAGCATCACCCGAGCTGCATGGATCTTCCGGCATGTAGCCGGAGACCGGCAGCTGCTGCGGGATGTTCGGGACCGGGCCTGCACCGCGTCCACCACCGCCGGCGCGACCGCCACCGCCGCCACCACCCGCCGGCGCAGCGCCTAACGTCGGGAGTGGATCGACGCGATGGTCCCAGCATACCGTCTGGATGCCGGCCACGTTCTTTGCGGTCGGCACGTCGAGCGTGCGCACCGTGCGCGTACCATCGGAAATCCGCACCTTCAGGTCCGGAATCGGTTGCTTGAGCAGGAACTGGATCACGGCATCAGTGGGTGGATTTTCGCCGGCCCAGAACTGATGGCCCCAGAACTCGTCGTTGCGATCATCCTTCGACTTCCACTGCAACGCCGTCGGCACACTGAACAGGCGGGCTTCCCGCGCCGACGCATACGCGGCCGCAAACTCCTGGATCGGCTCGAGGTGATCGAGGATCCAGATGGCGCGGCCGTGTGTCGCGATGAGCATCGCATTGTCACGCGGGTGGATCGTGATCTCGTCGACGCGCACCGTGGGGAAGTTGTGCCCCTTCAACCGATACCAGCTCAAACCCCTGTCGAGCGAGACAAAAATGCCCGTCTCCGTCCCGATGTAGAGCACGTCGCGATTTTTGGGGTCTTCAGTGATCGTGCGGACGTTCTCGCCCTTCAGGTTGCCCGCGAGTGAGCGGAACGTCGCGCCGAAATCAGTGCTGACCCAGATGTACGGGTTGTAGTCGTTGAGCAGGTGGTTGTCGACCGACACGTACACCGTGCCCGGCGAATACTTGGAGGGCACGACGTCGGAGACGAAGCCGCCCTTTGGACCACCCGTCAGGTTCGCGGTGATGTTCTTCCAGGTCTGGCCGCCGTCGCGCGAAACGCTCAGCGTCCCGTCGTCAGCACCGGTGTAATACACGCCGGACTGTGCGGGCGACTCGGCAATCGTCACCAGCGTGCCGTACGTCGAAATACCATCGTTGGCGGCGATGTTGATCTCGCTGCCGCGGACGCCCATCGTGACGATCGTGTCGCGGTTCACGTTCTGCGTGAGGTCCGGGCTGATCGCCATCCATGAATCGCCGCGATCCGTCGACTTGAACAACCGGTTTGCCGCGACCAGCAGTGTGCCTGGATCATGCGGCGAGTGGATCATCGGCGAGTCCCAGAAGAACCGGAACGTGTCGCCTTGCTTGTGATTGGTAACGTTCAGCGCCGTCGGACGGATACTCTTCGATTCACCGGTCACGATGTCGCGGCGGATCATGTTGCCGCCTTGTGACTCGGTGTACACGATGCGCGAGTCGCGAAGATCGGGAATGGCCACGAAGCCGTCGCCGCCCTGGATCTGGAACCAGTCATAGTTGAAGATGCCGCGGTTATGCCGCGACGCGCTGGGCCCGCACCAGTTGTAGTTGTCCTGCATGCCGCCGCAGACGTTGAACGGCGTCTCCATGTCGTAGCCGACATGGTAGAACAGTCCGACGGGCAGGTTAGGCAGGAACTGCCAGGTCTTGCTCATGTCATACGACACGGCGAGACCGCCGTCATTGCCGATGAGGACGTGGTCCGAGTTGGCTGGGTTGACCCAGATCGCATGGACGTCGTCGTGCGTGGCAAATGCGGCGTCCTGCTCGAACGTCCGCCCGCCATCGATGGTCATCCAGAGACCAACACCGCCCATGTAGACCCGATCGGGGCTATTGGGATCGATCCGCACCTGGCTGAAATACATCGGGCGCGGATTGCCACCGCTCACGAAGCGCCAGGTGTTCCCGCCGTCTTCGGAGCGCCACAATCCTGTCGTCGGATTCGACGGCGCCGCGCCGCCGGCGCGTCCGGCAGCACCACCACCGCCCCCACCACGGCCGGCGGAGGGGCCTTCGATCAATGCGTAGACGAAGTTTCCGCTACGCTTGAAGACGTCGAGGGCGATTCGGCCTAACGGGCCTTCGGGAAGTCCGTTGCCGCTGAGGCGCGTCCAGGTGTCGCCACCATCATTCGACCGCCAGATGCCGCTTCCCGGGCCGCCGCCGTTCATGCAGCACGCATTGCGGACGCGCTGGTACGTCGAGGCGAACAGCACGCGCGGATTGGTCGCCGACATAACGAGATCGTTGGCGCCCGTCCACTCATCGACACGCAGCACCTGCTTCCAGGTGCGTCCACCATCGGTCGTCTTGTAGACTCCGCGTTCACCGCCGGATCCGAAGAGCGGGCCGGTCGCCGCCACGAGCACGACGTCATTGTTGTTCGGATCGATGACGATGCGGTTGATGTGCTTCGACTCGGCGAGTCCCATGTGCTGGTACGTCGTGCCGCCGTTCGTCGACTTGTAGACGCCGCCGCCCCACGAGGTGCTCTGGCGATTGTTCGATTCGCCGGCACCGACCCAGACCAGGTCCGGATTCGACTGCGAAACGGTGACGTCGCCGATCGAGATGAGGCCCTCATCCTGGAATTGCGGGATGAAGGTCGTGCCGTTGTTCGTCGTCTTCCAGACGCCGCCGTGCGCGGTCCCCACATAGTAGACCGCTGGGTTGGCCTCGTAGACGGCGAGGTCCGCGATTCGGCCGGACATCGTTGCCGGCCCGATCGAACGGAAATGAAG
>DASRPK010000308.1:0-7420 GCA_035646395.1 Gemmatimonadaceae bacterium
GGCTCCGACTCGGCGGTGCCGCGAACGCAACAGCGGAGCGTCTCTTTCGCGCCCGTGGCTCGTCAGGCTCGGTGCGCTTCTCGCCAGATGGAACGCGCCTCGCCTTCGTGAGCGGACGCGGGACGCATTCATTCATTGGGATATACGACCTCGACCGGAGCACGCTCAAATGGATCGCGCCAAGTGTCGACACGGACGTCGAGCCGGCATGGTCGCCGGATGGCATGCGCCTCACGTTCATCCGACGTCCCGCAGCTCAGGCCCCGATGTTGTTTCGTTCTGTGCGCGAAGCGGAGCCATGGTCGATCATGATCGCCGAGGCTGCGACTGGTGCGGCGCGGCGCATCTGGACTGCCGATGCAGGAATGGGAAGCGCATTCTGGGGAGTGACGGCGATGAACCAGCTCATCTGGACTGCCGACGACCGGATCGTCTTTCCTTGGGAGAAGACCGGGTGGGTGAGCCTCTGGTCGGTGGCCGCGTCAGGCGGCCGCGCAGTGCAACTCACCCCGGGGAATTTCGAAGTCGAATATGTGCGGCTGGCGCGTGACGGACGCACCATCCTCTTCAACTCGAACCAGAGCGACATCGACCGCCGACATCTCTGGCGCGTTGCGGCGGCTGGTGGCGCGCCAGTAGCGGTGACAAGCGGCGAGGGCATCGAGTGGGCGCCGCACGAGTTATCCGACGACGCCGGCATCGTTGCGCTTCGATCGACCGCGAAGAAGCCTTCGCATCCGGTACTCGTCTCCGGCACAGGACCGCGTGAGCTGCATCCGGACCTCCGGCCCGCGCGCTTCCCCGAGAATTCGCTCGTAGTACCTCAGGCCGTGACCTTCACGGCCAGTGACGGGATGCAAGTGCCGGCGCAGCTCTTCGTGCCGCGCGACATCCGCCCTGGGGACCGGCGCCCTGCCGCGATCTTCTTCCATGGCGGTTCTCGGCGGCAGATGCTGCTCGGCTGGCACTATATGGGGTACTACCACGACACGTATGCCATGAACCAATGGCTTGCCAACGCTGGCTACGTCGTGCTTTCGGTGAACTACCGAAGTGGAACCGGATATGGGCGCGATTTCCGCGAGGCGATCAACTACGGCTCAGGCGGGGCCAGCGAGTTCGCCGACGTCCTCGGCGCGGGATTCTTCATGCGCAGCCGCGCCGACGTCGATCCGACGCGTATCGGTCTCTGGGGCGGGTCGTACGGCGGCTTCCTCACCGCGATGGGCCTCTCGCGAGCCTCCGACCTGTTCGCCGCCGGAGTGGACATTCACGGCGTGCACGACTGGAACGTCGGCATCCGCACGTTTGTGCCTAACTACAACTCGCTCGAACAGCCGGATTCGGCTGCGCTGGCCTTCCGTTCGTCGCCGATGTCAACGATTGACGGATGGCGATCGCCGGTGCTTGTGATCCATGGCGACGATGACCGCAACGTCTCGTTCATCGAGACCCTAACGTTGGTGGACGCACTGCGGCAGCGCGGCGTGCACGTTGAGCAGCTCGTCTTCCCCGACGAGGTGCACTCGTTCCTGCTTTATGCCAACCGTGTGGCGGCGTTGCAGGCAACGGGGGAGTTCTTCGAGCGGAAGTTGAAGTCCCAGGGGAGGTAGTGTGAATTACTCTGCCCTCGCGCCGCGCGCTCTCCTCGCGGCCGCAACGCTTGCCGCATCCGGGCTCGGCGCCCAGTCCCAGTACGAAGCACGCAACCGCTGGGAACGACTCTGCACCATCCGTCGCGAGAAGTTCGATCGCATCCTCCCCGAGGCGATGCGCGAGAACGGCGTTGACATGTGGATCGTGGCCATGAAGGAGGGACACTACGATCCCCTCTGGGAACTCCTCGGCCGCGGGTACGTCGGCAGCATCGGCTACTACATCTTCACCGATCGCGGCGGCGACCGGATCGAACGGGCCGCAATCGGGATCACCGACCATCATCGCAGCGCCTGCGGGGCATACGACATCGACTCCACCGTTGCGCTCGGCCAGTTCGTGAGCGCGCGAAATCCGGGACGCATCGGCCTCAACATGTCCGAGGAAATGGGGCTCGCCGACGGACTCTCGCATACACTCTACAACCACATTGTAAAGGAAGTAGGGCCGCAGTTCGCCTCACGCCTCGTTTCGGCGGAGAAGATGGTTTCGGACTTCAGTTCACGACGGGTGGCGTCGGAGCTGGTGGCGTTCGGTGAGGCGACGGAGATCGGTCGCCAGATCGCCGAGCGCGCGTTGTCGAATGAAGTCATCACGCCTGCAGTGACGACGTTGCGCGATGTCGCGTGGTGGATCCAGGAAGAGATGTTGAAGCGCGGCCTCGGATCTTCGTTCGAGGTGCCTTCCATCTACATCACGGGACCTAACGGTATCGAGGCGACATCGAACGACAGGATCATTCAGCGCGGTGACCTGCTGATGATCGACTTCGGGATCGGTTACCTGAACATGTGGACCGACCAGAAGCGCATTGCCTATGTGCTGAGACCCGGTGAAACGGCGCTCCCAGCGAGCTACCAGCGGGCTTTCGACAATGCCGTGCGCATTCGCGAGGTAATCCGTCGGACGGCGCGGCCGGGAAAGACGGCGCAGGCGATGATGGACGACCTGAACACAGCGATCGCGGCAGCAGGCTTCTCGGCAATGCGAGGCTTCAACCAGGTACGCGAGGACGCGTCGATCGAGTTCATCATCGGATGTCACTCGGTGGGCGACTGGGGGCATGGCATCGGTCCGTCGATGGCGTTCTTCAATCCGGGCCGGCTCACGTACGAGATGCGGCCCACCAATCTCTTTTCGATCGAGCTGTTCGCGTATTCACCGATTCCGGAGTGGCAGGGCAGGAAGCTCCGCATTCCGCTGGAGGATGACGCGGTGGTGACCACGCGCGGCGTGGAGTGGCTATCGCCGCCGATTCAGCGGATCGGGCTCATACGCTGACGGCGCAGAACACTAGCGCCGCGCGATGCCCTCGAAAATCTCAGCCACTTTGCAGCTGAAACCTGGAACCACAGCTGCGCCTTCGAGCACATCAGCTTCCTGTAACCACCGCACGGGGTGTGCCTGGTCAAGGATCATCACAGTTCGCCGGGATGGATCCACCACCCAGATCAATCGCGTGCCAGCCGCAGCATAGTCGGCAAGTTTCTCCTCGAGCTCTGATGCTGATTCACTCGGAGACAGGACTTCCACCGCAAGATCAGGCGCGAATCGGAAGAGCCCCGGGCCGATTCCCTCGGGAGGCAGTCTATCAGCACGGACGAAAGAAAGGTCGGGCACGCGCACCGTGTGCGGCAGCGGAGTAAGGATGAAGCCGAAGTTGTCTCCGAACACGCGGCCCAGGTCGTTCGCCTTTACATGGACGCCAAGCATCAGCACGAGGTTGATCGCGGCCGTGCCATGCGGCGCCCCAGGCGGCGGCGTCACCCGCAGTTCACCACGCACCAACTCGACTTTCCCGTCGGGAGTCGGCGCGGTGAGGAACTCTTCGACCGTCATTAGCATGGGAGAGGACCGTGCTGGTAAGTGGAGTGAAGCACGCATCGCACGCTCCGGACGGTGAAGACCGCCGATTCGTACACAGAACCGTACGCTCGGCGCGGGTGGCTGGGCAAGGCAGCATACGCGAACATGCGGCACCAGCGGCTCGACGACGTCACCCTTTCAACTCAACACGTGTCATATGAACGCATTTGACCGAGGCCTGACGCTCAGCCAACCACGTCGCGGTACAGCCGCTGCAGGTTGAGTCCCATCACGCGCTCCACGTCACCGTTCGAAAGTCCCCGCTTCACGAGTCCCTCCCACACGATCTCCATGCGGCGCGGGCCGTTCAGCTCGTCGATGAAGTAGGGGAGATCGCTGTCCACCACCTGGCTCCCTTCTTCCTTCTTCAGTTCCGCCAGGTACTCCGGCGAAAGTGTGATGACGCGGTGGTCGCGATCGCTGCCGATGGCAACGTGTTCAGCGCCCGCCACACGGATGGCGTGGACGAGGTGATCGAAGTACGCGTGCAGGTTGTCGGATTTCTTTGCCGTCAGGAACGGTCGCATCTGGCAGACGCCGATCACACCGCCGCGATTCGCGACCGCCCTCATGTTTTCGTCGGTCGTGTTGCGTCGATTTGCATAAACCGCCATGCACGCCGTGTGCGAAACAATCACTGGTGCCTTCGACGCTGCCGCGGTTTCCGCCATAGTCTGCATGTTCGCGTGCGACAAGTCGATCAGCATGCGCCGCTCGTTCATGCGCGCGATGAGGTCGCGCCCGAACGTCGTCAGGCCGCCTTGCTCCCAACACCCGACGCCGGCGTGGTTCTTCGTGTTGTAGGTGAGCTGGCAGCTCCGCAGCCCCAAACGATGAAAGAGGTCTACGCGGTCCAGGTCCTTCCCGAACTGCACCGTGTTCTGGTAGAGGTAGAACACGGCAAGTTTTTGTGCCCGTCTCGCACGCTCCACGTCTGCCACTGACGTAGCTTTCACGAAGAACTCGGGGTGTCTCGCCAGGTACCGATCGTGCTGCAGCAGTGAATCAACCGCGAGCTCGAGTGCTTCGGCACCTTCGGGCTTGGGATCGCAGAGCGTGATGGTGATTGCATCCATCCCGCTGGCCAGCATGTCGCCGATCAACGCTGCGTCGTATTCCTCGCGCAACTCGCCCATTGCGTCCCAAATCAGCGCGCCGGGGCGCTGGCGCAACAGCGGCATCGGGGTTCGAACGCCGAGGTGCATCGCGGCCACCGTCGCGGACGCATTCCTGATGAACACACGTCGGTCCATGAAACCTCCCGGCATTGAACGAGGTGCCTAACGTGAGACGACGAACACCACGCCGGCCAGCGTGGCGCTGCCGACCACGATCCACAATATCAGTCCATGGAGGAACGGCCGCATCCCGACCGCGCGCACCTGTTCGCGCGTCAGGCTTGCCCCGATCAGGAACAAGGTGAGCACGAGCGCCGTCCTGCCGGCCCGCGCACCCGTGTCAAACCATGCGATCGCGCCAGGCGTTGCCATCGATCGCGCAACGGCAGCCAGGACGAAAAGGCCGATGAACCACGGTATCGCCCGCATTCGCGATGACGCGACGGCTGACGCACGCGTGTTCCATCGCGGAATGATCAGCACGAGCGGCAGGATCCACAGCGCACGCGCCAACTTCAGGATCGTAGCCTCTTCCAGCGCCAGCGGGCCGTAGCTTGCAGCGGCGCCGACCACGGAACTCGTGTCGTGGATCGCGAGCGCAGCCCACACACCGAACTGGTGCTCGCTCAAGTCGAGCAGGTGCCCAATGACGGGAAAGAGGTAGAGCGCGACCGCGTTCAGCACGAAGACAGTCGCCAGCGCAACGCTCATCGCTTCGCGACTCGCTCCGATGGCGGGCCCGATCGCGGCAACCGCACTGCCGCCACAAATGCTCGTGCCGGCGGTCACCAGTATGGACAGGTCGCGCTCGACGGTCATCCATCTGCCTAACTGAATTCCAACGGCGAACACAGCGGCGATCACCAGAACGGTCAACCCCACCCCGGTGGTTCCAGCCCGCACCAGGCTGTCCAGCGAAATGCCCAGTCCAAGCGCGACCACCGCCACTTGAAGCAGGCGCGAGCCCAGCGTGGCGGTTAGCGCCGGCCATGGGTTCCCGAAAACCAGAGCCAGGATCGCGCCGGTCGCCAGGGCGAGCGCGGGAGTCGCGAGGGGCGATACCGAAAGCAACGCGCCGAGTCCGAATAACCCGGCGCGTGCAATCGTTAGGTACTGGTCCGTACTACTCTGTGGCATCTGACGTCAGGGTTCTCCCACGTCCCACCTCCCACATCTAAAACCGCCAGAGTCGATTGAGTTTGACCACGAACGCGCGGTTCTTCAGTCCGCGCACCGCAGGTTGTGGCGTGAACCCGTCATTGGTCATGTCACGCTCGTCCGTGTACACGAGAAAGAGCTCGCTCCCCGGCGCGTATTCCCAGCGATACCGGAGGTTCGTGCTGAACGCACGGTCGGCTGAGTTGTATTGCAGCAGCGCGCTCGCAAACATGAGTGGCGAGAAACCGTAGTCGATACGTGTACGGGCGAGCCGCGTGGTGAACGTCGCCGCCGGCAGTTCGATGCGCGTGATCTGGAACGCCGGCTCGAGCGTCAGCTGCGTGAGCACCGAGATCCGGCCACCCGATGTCATCGGCCCCGGGCCTAACGTGAGGCTGCGGATTTTGCCGCCATAATACTCGCCCGCCTGCACCGTCACCGTACCCGAAATCGGGCGTTGCGCTCCGAACGTCAGCGCGGCCGTGACTGCGTCGAAGGAATACGTGCCCGCAGCAATGGGAATCGGAGATCCGGCCGGCGTGAACGGGAGGTCGACGAGATCGTAATTCCTCACGAAGTCGAGCTGAAAAAGGTCGCTGCTCTCGAATTCGGTGCCGAACCGAGCCGCCCAGACTCGCGCCTCGACGTCGCCCGCGGCGTTTTCGATGTACTCGCCCGAACCGGTCCATGTGAACTTGCGAATTCCCTTGAGGCTCCTCGGCCTTGGACTGAAGCGCAGTTCACCGAAGCTGCGGTCGATGCCGGTCCGCCGGATGAATCCGACTTCCGGACGGAAGTTCGTGCCGATCGACATGAATTCGCCGCGCGCACCATAACGATCGGTGGCGTAATCGGCGCGGGTCTGCCATGACTGGTCGTCGCCCTCGAGGTCTGTGGTGTTCGTCTTTGCCCAGTACGCGCCCAGGCTGAGATCCTGCGATAGCGAGAACGCGCCGTCGACTCCATACGCCTGGTTCGAACCCTCACGACCAGGGATCGCGGAGCGGTTTGTCGCCATGACGCCGATCGCGCTGCGCGCGAACACGTCGCGCTTGAGCCGCACCACCGTGAAGTTCGTCGGTTCCGTCTGCGAGACTTCCTCGCTCCCGGTCTGGATGTTCATCAGACCGATCGCGTACGGTCCAAGCTTTCCGGTGACTCGACCGCCGAGATCAATCGGCACGATGCGATTCGCGTTGAGCCCGATGCGCCGTGAGTAGAAGAGGTACGGCAGGTCTGCGGAACTGAACGACGTGCCGACGCCGGATCCGCCCCGCGCGAAGTCGAATATGCCGCGCCCCTCGAGGAAGAAGTCCCGCTTCTCCGGGAAGAAAAGGCTGAAGCGCGTCAGGTTGACCTGCTGCTCGTCGATCTCGACCTGCGCGAAGTCGGTATTGACCGTCAGGTCGGCGGTCAGGTTAGGCGTGATCGCGTACTTCATGTCGCCACCGATATCGCTCTCGAATTCGCCGCTGATCGCAGGCGTGCGTACCTTATCGGTTGTCACGCGTGAGATCGCATACGGCTTCAGCTCGATGTTCCGCCCGGACTCGGGCAGGTCGAGCCCGACGAGCGTGCCACCCGCCGAGACGCGATTGAAGGCCTGCGGTCCGGCGAGGATC
>DASRPK010000309.1:0-26118 GCA_035646395.1 Gemmatimonadaceae bacterium
AAGCTCGGGCCCACCTCGGCAAAACTGAACCTGCCCGAAGTGCTGCTCAACTACTCGGCGCAGCGCTGGATACCCGGCTTCCGGCCCACCCCACTCGGCGGGCCCAGTCCCTGGGAGGTCATCGCCTCGTACACGCCCGGCTATGTCACGTTTGCCGAAGGCGAGTCGGGAATCCTGCCGGTATCGGCGTCCGAGTTCGGGTTTCGGTTCTATCTGTTCGGAGAAAACTTCGGGAAGTCGGGCTTTGCGGGCCTGCTCATGCCGAGTTACTTCTCGTTCGGCGTGTTGACGGCGAGTGACGAGAACGGGGCGCTCGTGTGGCCGTGGCGTGGGCGCGAGCGCTCGGGTGGATTCGTGAGTTGGGGCGCGATCAAGATCGGCTATATCGACCGCGATCGAGGCACGTGGCTGTTCAGCCGGCAGTTCCAGGCCGTTCCATTCGTATTCTGAGCACACGCGACCGATGATGTGAAACGCGCCCTGAGGGACTCGAACCCCCAACCTTCTGATCCGAAGTCAGACGCTCTATCCGATTGAGCTAAGGGCGCCGCGTTTCCTGACAGTAAACTGCCATGCGGAAATCCCGGGCGAAACTGGTTCGGGAATCCCCGTTGCGCTCAGGCAGAGGGCGGAGTTGCCGGATCAGCGATACTGCTCCGTACTCAGGTACTTCATCCCCGAGTCGCACGCTACCGTCACCACGGTGGCTCCGTGGCCGAGTCGAGTTGCTTCGCGTATCGCCACGGTGACGTTCGCTCCTGTCGACGTGCCGGCGAAGATCCCCTCCTCGCGAGCCAGCCGTCTTGCCATTGCCATGGCATCGGCGCTTGATACCGTCTCGATCGCGTTCGCCAGCGAGGGATCCCAGTGCGGCACGACGAACCCGGCTCCCGTTCCCTCGATCCGGTGTGACCCGTTAGGCTTCCCGGACAACACCGCCGATTCCTCCGGCTCAACTGCGATGACACGGATGTTCGTGTTGCGTTCACGCAGCCGCGTCGACGTACCGCGCAGTGAACCGCCCGTCCCCACACTCTGCACGAACGCCGAGACGCGGCCGCTGGTCTGCTCCCAGATCTCGTCGGCCATTTTCGCATACGCACCAACCTGATCGCGGTTGTTGAACTGGTCGGTCCAGTAACTCCCGGGGGCTTCGGACAGTCGGCGAGCCGTCGCGATCATCTCGAGGATCATTTCCTTGGTCGTCACGCCGCCCGGCGCCTCAACGAGCGTCAACTCGGCGCCCAGCGCAGTCATGTGCGTCCGCTTCTCGGCGCTTGCCGCGATGGAGGTGACGATCTTGAGGGGAATGCGCTTCGTCGCGCAGACAAACGCCAGCGAGACGCCCGTGCTCCCGCCCGTGTATTCCACTACTGCGCCGCCCGGCCGCAACCGACCGTCGCGTTCGGCGCCTTCAACCATCGCCAGCGCCATACGGTCTTTCATGCTGCCTGTCGGGTTCTCGAACTCGAGCTTGAGGAGAATGGTCGCGCTGCCGTCAGGTACGATGTTGCGGAGCGCGAGGAGGCGCGTGTTGCCGATGCAATCCAGTGGGGTCATGTAAGTGCTTGCGGTGTCGAACTCATCATAGCGTTCATCTCGGCAAAGGGCACCGCCTCCTCGAATCGAAACGTTCCGGTGGTCGCTATCTCGCGTGCCGCGTGAAGGAAGGCGCTGAGCGCCACCCGTGTCAATGCCGAACCGACACTGATGCGCCTAACGCCAAGAGCGGCGAGGTCGCCCACCGTGAACTGCGCATTCCGAATCCCGGCGAGGAAATTGACGGGCTTCGAAACCGACGAACAGACGGCGCGAATCTCATCGGCTGCCGTGAGGCCAGGCGCATACAGCGCATCGGCTCCCGCCGCCTCGAACGCCTGAAGACGTCGGATCGTGTCAGCCAGGTCCGGCTTGCCATGCAGATAGTTCTCCGCCCTTGCCACAAACACAAATGGAAACGGCAGGGCGCGCGCGGCTTCGACCCCGGCGGCCACCCGCTCCACCGCATGGGCCATATCATAGACAGGCCGTGCCGGATCCCCGCTCGCATCTTCGATGGAGCCTCCGACGAGACCGGCCTCAAGGCCCGCTCGACGAATTGTTTCCGCAGCGTGTTCGGGAGCGTGGCCGAACCCATTTTCGAGATCAGCGGCCACCGGGAGGTCCGTCGCGTCTACTATGGCCCTGGCATTGGCCAGTGACGCCTCGAGCCCGGCCAGACCGTCGGCGAGACCGAGCGTCCAGGCGAGTCCAGCGCTCGTCGTCGTCAGGGCTTTGAAACCGAGAGAAGACAGAATCCGGGCGGTACCGGCGTCCCAGGGGTTCGGTATGACGAAGGTGTCCCGCCCCTCGTGCAGTGCGCGGAACCGCGCGCCCTTTTCATATTGCGAGATAGCCACCTTTCCTCCAGCGATGGTCAGCGACGAATCGTCTCCTTCACCGGCTCCAGAAAGGTACGCTCCTCGCGCAGGATGAAACGCTCGTTCCTCGCGAACGCAAAGTTGGAGATTCCGTCAGCATCGACACGCAACCTGGCGCGGTAGTTCTCGTAGTCGCCGAGCGACTCGAACGATATCAGGGCCCACGCGACATGGTTGGTTCCTTCATGCGGCAGGAAGTAGCCGAGGAGATCGCCGCCACACCGCGGAATGATGCTGGCCCATTTCCGCGCGTATTCGGCGAACGCCTCGCGTTGAAAGGGATCCAGGTCGTACCGGATGAGGCATGTGATGGCCATGATCGCTCCCATGTCCTAGCTGTGTGACATCCTAATGGTGTTGCGTGCGCCGATGGTTCGATTATCATCGAATCGTGTATGCTACCGACGTTCCTGACCTCGCCGCGGTCGCCGCGGTAATGGGTGACCGTACGCGGGCGGCGATGCTCTCGGCGCTCATGTCCGGCCGGCCGCATACGGCTACCGAGCTGGCTCGCGCCGCCGACGTCACGAAGCAGACCGCCAGTTCCCATCTCGCTCGCCTGCTCGACGTGCAGTTGGTGGATGTGGAAGCGGTGGGGCGACACAGGCATTACCGTCTCGCCGGGCGCGATGTGGCGAGGACCATTGAAGGACTCATGCGTCTGGCGCGTCGAGCCGGCGCGGTTCTCCCCCGCACTGGGCCGTCCGATCCGTCGCTACGTCAGGCGCGGGTGTGTTACGACCACATCGCCGGCGAGATCGGCGTCCGGCTCTACGATGGCTGGATGCAGGCAGGCCACATCCGAATGCAGGACCGCGCCTTGCTGCTTACCGAAGAGGGCGAACGGTTCTTCGCGCGCCTCGGAATCGACGTTGCGGGCTTGAGAGGCTTCCGGCGACCGCTCTGCCTTTCGTGTCTCGACTGGAGCGAACGGCGCCATCATCTGGCGGGAGCGCTTGGTGCGGCGATCCTGGACACATGTCTCGCGCGGGGCTGGGCGCGACGACACCGCGGTTCGCGAGCGATGTCGTTTTCGGCGACGGGGGAGCGTGCGCTCTTGTCGCGGTGATCCGAACAACTTCAACTTTGGGTCTTCCGGGAATTGACTGGGTGGAGAAGCGGATTCGCGCCGCAAACAGCCTTTGAACGCGGAGGCGCACAAAGGAAACGCGAAGGTGCGCCGAGGAAAGCAACCGATTACAACAACGACCGCACAAACACAGCGTCGAATTCGAACGACGATGCTCAGGAAACCCTTCGCGTTCCTCCGCGCTGCCTCGGTGCTCTCCGCGATCAAGATGTTCTGACCTTAAGGTGACTGAAGCACCTACTCGAACACCTTAAAGACCCAACTCTTCAAGTCTTAAGCTTCCGCCCGCAACGCCTCCGTTGGATCGATCCGCAGCGCGCGTCGCAACGGCACGTAGCACGCCGTCAGGCCCGCGGCCAGCATGATGCCGTCCACGGCCAGAAGCACGAGCACTTCGCGCGTCGACGAGACGCCCGCCCAGGCCACCAACGCGCTTCCGGCGATCAGCCCGAGGCTGATCTGCAGGAACGCGCGCCCGAAAATGCCGGCGATGATGCGCCTGGGATGCGCGCCTAACGCCGCGCGGATTCCGATCTCACGGGTCCGCCGCGCCACGATGAACGACATCAACGCATGGATGCCGGTTGCCGACAACAGCAGGACGATGCCCGACACCAGCCACGCGACCGCGGTGAGCGCCCAGTTGCCTTTTGCCTCTCCACCGCCCGCATTGGCGAGCGATTGCACGTCAGTCACGCGGATCGTCGGGTCGACCTCGGCGGCCACCGCTCGCAGGCGCTCGACAAACATCTCCGGATTTCGCACGCGTAGCGCGAGCTGGCCCGCGCGCCCAACATAGGGCAGCGTCGGGAGGTACATCGCGGACTGCTCCCACGGACGCG
The DNA here is from genome assembly GCA_035646395.1 of Gemmatimonadaceae bacterium. GTDB lineage: Bacteria > Gemmatimonadota > Gemmatimonadetes > Gemmatimonadales > Gemmatimonadaceae > JABWBJ01. The sequence continues at coordinate 4,353 of DASRPK010000309.1, forward strand.
GCAACTGCCAGCCGAAATCCCTGACCACGCCGACGATTTCGTACCACGACTCGCCGGCGAACGTACTGTTTTCACCACTGACGATCCGAACGCGCCGACCGATCGCGTTGCGGCCGCCGAACGCGTAACGCGCAAACGACTGGTTCACGATCATCACACGGCCTGTTTCAAAATCGAGGGGCGTGAAGTCGCGTCCGGCAGCGACCGAAGTACCAAACGTGTCGAAGTAGCCGCGCGCCACGTTCACCAGCGTACTGGTATGAAGACCGTCTGTCGGGGCGCCCTGCGTCGTATCGACGACGAACTCGTACTTCATCTGATCTTCGACGGGGAGTCGGTCGGCGAACGTCACGCGTTCCACACCAGGCTCTCGAAGCAGTCGCTGTTCCAGCTCCTCGATCCGCTGGCGCGCGCGTCCGGCGAATGCGGCAGAATCGAGGATGTAGTCCTCACGGTCGATGGAGACTCTGCCAATGAGGAACCGCTCCGCGCCGATGCCTTCCGCGCGTTGACGGAAGCGGTTGGACTCGTACATGCCACCGGCGGCGAGCGGGAGAAATGCAACGGTAATTGCCACCTGCACGACAATCACCGTCGTCCAGAAGCCGCCGAACTTGAGCTTTGCGCCGGCCGCGTGACTGCGCAACGAATCCTGAAGGTTTGCCTTCGTCACCCGGAGCGCCGGCAGCACGCCGACGATCGTGGCACCGAACACCGTCAGGAGTGCAGCGTAGAGTATCGTCCTGAACGAAATGCTGTCGTCGATCCAGAACGGTACGCCTTCACTGCCGACCAGCATGCCCAGGCCGAAGCCTAACGCCACCCTTGCGATGAGCAAGCCGAGGAGCGCACCCAGGGCGGCCAGGACCAGCGCTTCGACGAACAACTGGGCGATGATGCGGCTTCGGCTGGCGCCCAGTGCATTGCGAACCGCAATCTCCCAACTCCGTGTTACCGTCCGGGCGAAGACGAGCGTGGCCACGTTCGTGCAGATGATAGCCAGCAGCAGCAGAAAAATACCGTTCACGATGTAGAGGATGTTCCTGATGAACATCGCTTCTCCGCCGATGGTAAGCGGCTTGGCGTATGGTGTTAAGCGTGGACTCAGGTTTTTGTGTGTTTCGGGATTCGTTGCGGTAATGCGACTGGCAATGAGGCTGAGCTCTGACTGGGCCGCCGCCATCGACGCACCAGGCGCCAGCTTGCCGAACACCGCAACCTGAGGACCTGTGCGCGGTTGAAGAAGTGAACCATCCGCACGCAGGGGCGCCCATATCCGCGCGCTCTCCGGGAAACCAAAACCTTCCGGCATTACACCCACGATGGTCGCGGTCGCCGTACCGAGTTTCACACTTCGACCAATCACGTCAGGGTCGTTTGCGAAACGCGCATTCCACACGGCTTGGCCGATCACGACAACCGGTGGTTCAGAGGACAACTCATCTTCGGCCCTGAGCGTACGACCGAGCACGGGCTTCGTGCCCATGATCGAGAATGCGTTGGCCGTGATCTCCGCTCCTCGCACGGGCTCGATGCGCCGATCTTCGGTCTGGAGGTTGCGCACGAACTCGACGGCCGCGCCCATGTTTTCGATGGTTTTTGCCTGCTGGCGCCAAACGGAGAAGTCATGGAGCGATCGACCTTCGGTTTCCAACTCGCCCGCGTCCCAGTGCACGATTGAGATCACCCTGTCGGCATCCCGGATCGGGAGCTTCGGGTTCTGCCACTTGTTGATGGCTTCGAAGTAGAGAGACCCAATGGCAATGGCGACTGCAATCGCCAGGGTTCCCACGACCGTGAGCCCCGGGTACCGCGCCAGCATGCGCAGTCCGACCTTGAAGTCCAGCCAGGAGAAACGGATCTGACGGGCGCGGCGACGCGGGCTCATATCGGATAGCGGTGAGAGGGTAGGCGATGAGTACTTTACAGCATAAAGTATGAACCCGTCAACCCGGTGGTTTCAGTGGTTTTCGTCGGCACATAAACACCATGGAACTTCGATCATACGGATTTCACGAATTGTCCTGATTAAACCAGCAAGTTTCGTCTCCGTGCAATTCGTGGAGATCCGTTTGATCGATTTTCAAGGGTTTTCAGGAATCTCTCGTGCTTTCCACGCGATTCGTTGAGGCGGCTGATGCCCGTGGGATGTCTCTGCATTGTTACCACTCTGCCGAGCGATGTCGATTCAAGCCATGGTCGTTCGACGTAATAATGAAGACTTTCCAGAGGACTCCCGTGTCGGCCAATACACTGCCCCCTTCCCATACCTCGCTCGCTGGAATTGCCGGGCGCGTCATTACGCCTGACGATCCGGTCTATAACGACACGCGCGCCGTGTTTTACGGCGGCATCGACAAACGTCCATCAGCCATAGCACGCGTTACAAATGCCGAGGACATACGTCGCGTCATCGAAACAGCGCGCAACGAAGGTTATGAACTCGCAGTCCGCAGTGGGGGGCATAGCATCGCCGGCCATAGCACGACCGATGGCGGTCTCGTCATCGACCTGCGCGAGCTGTCAAAGGTCGAAGTCGATCCTGGTGCGCGTACCGCCTGGGTAGGAACGGGAGCGACAGCCTCACAGGTGACCGAAGCGTTGTCTCATCATGGGCTGGTGATCGGCTTCGGCGACTCGGGTTCCGTTGGTGTCGGCGGCATCACACTCGGCGGAGGCATCGGGTTCCTCGTGCGCAAATTCGGGCTGACGATCGACTCGGTGCTGGGCGCCGATGTAGTCACTGCGGACGGCCGAGTTCTGCGCGCGGATGCGGAGCACGAGCCGGATCTTTTCTGGGCCATTCGAGGTGGTGGCGGGAACTTCGGCGTCGTAACTCGGCTCCAGTTCCGACTCAACCCGTTACCGCATTTCACCGGCGGCATCCTGATCCTGCCGGCGACGCCGCAGACGATTGCTGGATTCGCGGCGGCGGCGATGGCTGCGCCTGACGAGCTATCGACGATCGGGAACGTGATGCCGGCTCCGCCGCTGCCGTTTCTGGCAGCCGAACATCATGGACACCTCGTCATTTTCGCGATGATTGCTTTCGCAGGTGACGACGAAGCGGCTGAGAAGGCCATCGCGCCCTTCCGCGCACTGGCAACACCGCTCGCCGACATGGTGAAGCCCGGGCCATACGTCGCGATGTATCCGCCGGAAGATCCGAGCTACAAGCCGACGGCTGTTGCGCGCACGATGTTCGTCGACGGGATCGACCTGAAGGAGGCCCGGACGATCCACGAATATCTGAGCGCGTCGGACGCTGCGATGCGTGTGGCCCAGATCCGCGCGCTTGGCGGTGCGATGGCACGCGTGCCGTCGGATGCAACGGCGTTCGCACATCGCGCGAAGCCGATGCTGGTGAACGTCGCGGCGTTTTACCAGGGAGAGGAAGATCGGGCGAAGCGGCTGGCCTGGGTGAAGGAATTCAAAGACGCGCTGCGTCCGCCTGACGACAGTGCCTACGTTGGCTTCCTCACTGACGACGGCGAAGCACGTATTCACGGCGCGTACCCTGGTGCCACATGGGATCGGCTGGTGCGAGTGAAGGCTGCGTACGATCCAACGAATTTGTTTCGGTTGAACCAGAACGTCTCGCCAGCCTCCGCGGAAGCCAGTTAATCAGCGCCCTCTCAACGCACGAGTGATCGCCCGATCGAGCGCATTGGCGAACGCCTGTTTCTCGCGCGTCCCGTATGTCCCGTGCCCGCCGGTATCGACCCCAGTCGTACGTAGTCCGTCCATGAAATTGCGTACCGAAAGCCGTTCGCCGATGCTTTCCGCGGAAAACACTTCGCCACGCGGGTCGATCACCGCGACACCCTTCGGCACCAGGAGAGCGGCCAGCGGAATGTCCTGCGTGACCGCTACATCTCCCGACTCGGCGTGTTCGGCGATGTACCGGTCGGCCGCGTCAGGGGAGCCCTCGACGCGAATGGCTGTCAGGTGACGGTATCCCGCAGGAATCGTTATGCGGACCGTCGCCACCAGGATGGTTGGGAGCCTGAGCCGGTCTGACGTGCGGAAACAGATCTCTTTTACGACTTGCGGAGCCGCGTCAGCGTCGATCCAGAGTTTCATCTCGAGGCGTGTCTGATGAGAGTTCCTGGTGTAAGTTCAGAAGCGTAACAAACTTACCTTCGCAGCCGATCCCGGATGTTGACTACGCGAACACTTGGCTCTCAGGGCCTCGCGGTCTCGGCCGTTGGCCTTGGCTGCATGGGCATGAGCCAGGCATATGGCACCGCTGCAGAACGCGATGAACAGGAGTCCATCGCGACCATTCATCGCGCGCTCGAGCTTGGCGTCACGTTCTTCGACACTGCCGAGGCGTACGGGCCGTTCACGAACGAGGAGCTGGTCTCACGCGCGCTCAAGGGCGAACGCAACCGGGTCATCATCGCTACCAAGTTCGGATTCCGGATTGAGCACGGTGCGCTGACCGGGGGAGTGAACAGCCGGCCCGCGGACATCCGTCGCGCCGTTGAGGGTTCACTCCAACGGCTGCAAACGGATTACATCGATCTCCTGTACCAGCATCGTGTGGATCCAACGGTGCCTATCGAGGACGTCGTGGGCACGATGTCGGACCTTATACACGAGGGAAAGGTGCGCTTCCTTGGCCTTTCCGAGGCGGGCGAGCAGACGATTCGCCGCGGACACGCGGCGCACCCCCTCTCCGCGGTGCAAAGTGAGTACTCGCTCTGGGAGCGGAATCTGGAGCCGCAGATCATCCCGCTGCTGCGCGAGCTGGGGATCGGGCTGGTCCCGTTCGCGCCGCTTGGCCGTGGCTTTCTGGCAGGCCCGGTGAAGCGCGCCGAAGAGTATCCGGCTGACGACTTCCGCCACGGAGATCCGCGCTACCAGGGTGCCAACTTCGACGCTAATGTTCGCGCCGCGAAAGCCGTGCGCGACCTCGCGGAGCGCAGAGGTGCGACGGCCGGACAGGTCGCCCTTGCCTGGTTGCTGCACAAGGGGTCCGACATTGTCCCGATCCCCGGTACCAAGCGGCGGAGCTACCTCGAAGAGAACGTCGCCGCGGCCGCACTGTCGTTAGGCGACGAGGAGATGGCAGAGCTCGATGACGCGCTGGCTCCGGAGCGAGTCGCCGGCCCGCGTTACAACGCCGAACGGATGGCGCAGGTCGATCGTTAGTGATCGACTCACCATGTTGCAGCGCCCGCGCCAGCATCCAGTGAAGCGGTTCCTTTCCCGCGTCTTTTCGCAGGCGCCGATTGTCCCTCCGGAGATGCTCGCCGGACCCATTCGGGGCGACCTGCTGGGCGCCGATCAGTTGGCCGAGCGCGCTCGCGTCGTGGCTCGCGGCGAGCGAGTGCGTGAGGGACGGACCAGTAGACGGTCGGCAGCACTCCTCGAGCGCTTGCGCGAAACACGCGACATCCTCGACGTCTCCCATCGCCGGCTCATCAAAGCCGCCCAGCAGGATGTTGACGTGGGTCCCGCGGGCGAGTGGTTCCTCGACAACTATTTCGTGGTTCAGGAGCACATCCGCGAGGTGCGGGTCAGCCTGCCGAAGGGATACTACCGGGAATTACCGGAGCTATCGGCAGGACCGCTGGCTGGCTATCCGCGAGTTTACGAGCTCGCAATTACGCTGATCTCGCATACCGAAGCGCGCATCGATGTCGACAACGTCGACCTCTTTGTGCACGCCTTCCAGGAAGTCACGCCCCTGCGCGTCGGCGAACTCTGGGCCATTCCAGCCATGTTGCGACTGGGCCTGATTGAAAGCGTGCGCCGAATGACGCTCCGCACCGTGCAGCGGCTGGATGAGGTGGAACGAGCCGATGAGATTGCGGCGCGACTGATTGAGGCCAGCGATACGGGTCCCGACGAACTCCGACCCGTCCTCGCCGACCTTCAGCGCGCCGAGTTGTCGCTCCACCCGATCTTCGTCTCCCGGTTCCTGCAGCAGTTGCGCCTCGCGCGAAACGCGTTTGCGCACCTGGGTTGGCTGGAGCAGTGGATCGCCGACAAGAGCATGACCGGCGAAGAAGCAGCGACGCTCTCGATTCAGCGCCTGGCCATGACCCAGCTGGTCATGGCGAACAGCATCACCAGCCTCCGTTCCATTGCGCGCATGGATTGGCGCGCGTTCGTGGAGCGGCAAAGTGTGCTCGACGCGGTGCTCCGGCGCGATCCCACCCGGCATTACGCACGGATGACCTTCGCGACCCGCGACCAGTACCGCCACGTCGTCGAGCGCATCGCGGCGAGAACGCACAGTGACGAAGCAGTGGTCGCGGAAGCGGCGATCACGTTGGCGCGCCGCGGCTCAACCCGCGAGGACGATCCGCACGATCCCGTACGCTCACACGTGGGCTACTACCTCGTGGATCACGGCCTCGAGGAGCTCGAAACGCTCACCGGGTATCGCCCGGGAATCCATGAAACCTTCCTTCGCTGGATTCGACGGCACCCCAATGTGGTCTTCGTAGGTGGCGTGCTCGCTGGAACGCTGTTGACGATGGCCGCTTTCCTCTTGTTAGGCGGTCCGGAGGCTTCGCCCGCCTGGCTGGCAGTGTTGCTCCTCACGCTGATCCCGTCCAGCGAAGTCGCGATCAGCCTGGTGAACCGGATAGTCGTCGCATTTCTTCCCCCCGCGCTGCTGCCGAAGCTCGAGCTGCGGGAGACGGGCGTGCCTCCGGAACTGCGCACCGCGGTCGTGATTCCTACACTGTTCGCCAGCGTGGACAGCGTGACCGACAGCCTCGAGACTATCGAGGTGCAGTATCTCGCCAACCGCGAGGCTCACCTCCACTTCGCTATTCTCAGCGACTACACCGACGCCTCCGCCGAGCACGAAGAGAGCGATCAGGAGATTCTCCGCGCCGCCATCGATGGTGTGCGCGCGCTGAATGCGCGCTACGCTCCGCAAACGAACGACGCCTTCTATCTCTTTCACCGCGACCGGCGCTGGAACCCGGCCCAGGGCGTCTGGATGGGATGGGAGCGGAAACGGGGCAAGCTGTCTCAATTCAATCATTTCCTCCGCGGCGGCGCGGAAGACGCGTTCTCAACGATCATCGGGAACGTAGAGCCGCTGCGTAGCGTGCGATACGTCGTGACGCTGGACGCCGACACGGTGCTGCCTCCAGGGGCGGCGGCATTGCTGGTGGGCGCGATCGCGCATCCGCTGAATCGCGCCATCTACGAAGAGACACGCGGCCGCGTCGTACGCGGCTACGGCATCCTGCAACCGCGAGTCGGTGTGTCGCTTCCAAGTGCCAACCGCTCACGCTTCGCCGGCATTCATTCGGGATATCCCGGTATTGACCCGTACACCACCGCAGTCTCGGACGTTTATCAGGACCTGTATCACGAAGGCAGCTTCACTGGAAAAGGCATCTACGACGTCGACGCGTTCGAAATCGCGACCCGGGGGCGCTTCCCGGAGAATCGGTTGCTTTCGCATGACCTCATCGAGGGGAGTTATGCGCGCGCCGGCCTGGTGACCGACGTCACGGTTTACGACGACTATCCCGCGAGCTACCTCGCCTACACCCGGCGGAAACACCGGTGGCTTCGCGGCGACTGGCAGCTCCTCCAGTGGCTGATGCCACGCGTGCCCGGCCCTGACGGCTCCGAGCCGAACCGTCTTTCGCTGCTCTCACGCTGGAAACTGTTCGACAACCTGCGGCGCAGCGTCCTCGAGATCGCGCTGTTCGCCCTCCTCGCCGCGGGCTGGTGGATTCTGCCCGGATCCCGGTTGCGATGGACCATATTGGCCCTGCTGGCTCTCGCCGCGCCCTGGATCATCGCGCTGCTCATCGATGCGGTGCGCCCGCCGCTCGACAAGTCATGGCGCTCGTATTACGCCGCCGTTGGAAGCGACCTCGTGACCAGCGCGGCGCAGCTGCTTCTGGCGGTGGCATTCCTGCCGCACCAGGCCTGGATTTCGCTGGACGGCATCGCGCGCACCGTCTGGCGCATGACGGTCTCGCATCGCTACCTGCTCGAGTGGCAGAGCGCATGGCAGGTGGAGCGCCAGCAGCGCGGAGACTCGCTTGCGACATGGAAAGACATGTGGCCAGTCTCCGCCGCCGCGCTCGCGCTCCTGGTCACCGTGGGGCGGCAGACTCCGGCGATCGCTCCACTCTTTCTTCTGTGGGCCGGGTCGCCGATTCTCGCCCGGTCGCTGAGCCGGTCGGCCGTTCGGCGCCACCACAAGCTGTCGGAGCAGGAACGCGCTGCCGCGCAGCGATACGCCGAGTTGCACTGGCGCTACTACGAAACGTTCGTTTCCGAAGCAACGCACTGGCTGGCGCCTGACAATGTGCAGGAGGATCCACAGCCAGTCGTCGCGATGCGCACCTCGCCAACGAATATCGGGCTGCAGCTGTTGGCCATCGTCTCAGCGCACGACCTCGGGTTCATCACACTGGACGATATGGCCCGGCAGCTCGACCTGGTCATGCGCAGCATGGAGCAGTTGCGTCGCTTTCGCGGGCACCTGTTCAACTGGTACGACCTGCACGACCTGCACGTCCTCGAGCCGCCTTACGTGTCGACGGTGGACAGCGGAAACCTTGCCGGTCACCTCATCGCCCTGCGTCAGGCGCTGTTGGCGCTTGCCGGCACCACACCCGACGCTTCGCTCGCCGCGCGATTGCACGCGCTGGCAGGGCGCGCTGATACCTTTGCGGGCGAGATGGATTTCGCGTTTCTCTACGACGAGCGGCGCGAGTTGTTCTCGATCGGGTATCACCATACCAGCCACCGGCTGGATGACTCCTACTACGACCTGCTCGCATCCGAAGCGCGCCTGGCCAGCTTTCTCGCAGTCGCGCGGGACGACGTCCCCGTCGAGCACTGGTTCCACCTTGGTCGCACGCTCACCCGCTCGGCGCGCTCCACCGCTCTCGTGTCGTGGAGCGGCAGCATGTTCGAGTACCTGATGCCCACGCTTGTGATGCGATCGTACCCGTTTACGCTGCTGGAACAGACGTACCACAGCGTGGTTGAGCGCCAGATCTCCTATGGCTCGAGTCACGGCGTGCCCTGGGGCACGAGCGAAAGCGCATACAACCTCCGGGATCGGCACCTCACCTATCAGTATCGCGCGTTCGGGGTTCCCGACCTCGCACTCGAGCGACGCATCGGGAACGACCTCGTCGTCGCCCCATACGCCACCGCGCTGGCCATCGACGTCGCGCCCGAGCGCGCGCTCGCGAACCTGTCTGTTCTGGAATCGAAAGGGGCGTTAGGCGAGTATGGATTCCACGACGCGCTGGACTATACGCGCCCCCATCCAGGCCGCCGATATGCCATCGTGCGCAACTACATGGCCCACCACATCGGCATGACGCTGGTGGCGTTGACCAACGCGTTGCGCGCGCGGATCTGGCAGCAACGGTTTCATAGCGACGCCCTCGTGCGATCAGCCGAGTTGCTGCTGCACGAACGGATTCCGCGCCGCATGGTGCTCCAGGAACCGCTCCCGTTGCAGCCCGGCCAGACGCTTCCCGACCCATCACTCGAGAAGCCGGTCGTTCGTGAAATCGACACCGCCGACACGGCGCAGCCGCACGTGGCGCTGCTCGGTCACCTGCCCTACACGATCATGATCAGCCATGGCGGGGGCGGATACAGCCGGTACGAAGACCTGGCCGTCACGCGCTGGACTGCCGACGGCACTACGGATCAGACGGGGCAGTTCTGCTACATCCGGGACGTCCAATCCGGTCGCGTGTGGTCAGCAGCACATCAACCAGTTTGCGCCCCGGCCGACTGGTACCATGCGAGCCTGGCTACCGATCGCGTCACGTTCCAGCGTCGCGACGACGGCATCGAGACGCGCACCGAGGTGGTCGTGACCCCCGTGGACGCCGCCGAAGTGCGACGAGTGACTGTCACCAACGAGACGTCCTCTGTGCGCGAGATCGAGCTGACCAGCTATGGCGAGATCGTGATTGCTCCACGCGCCGCGGATCGGCAACATCCTGCATTTTCGAATCTGTTTGTTGAGACCGAGTGGCATGACTGGTGCTCAGCACTGACCGCCACGCGCCGCCCGCGCTCGGCCACCGAACGCACACTCTGGTGCGCGCACGTAGTCGATTCGGGCGGACCCGAACGCATCGGGAAGCCCAGTTATGAATCCGACCGGGCGCGTTTCATCGGGCGCGGGCGATCCACGCGCCATCCCGTCGCGCTCGAGCAAACAGGAGCGCTCTCGGGCACCACCGGTGCGGTACTCGATCCGGTCTTCGCGATACGCGTGCGCGTGCGACTCGCACCGGGTCAATCAGCATCCGCAACATTCACGACAATCGTCGCCGAGAGTGCGGAGCGTGTGTTCCGACTCGCCGACCGATACCACGATCCGAGCACGGCGCAGCGCGCGTTGGATCTGGCATGGGCGTCGACGCAGATGGAGTTGCGTGAGCTCCGCGTATCACCGTCGCAGGCGGCTGTCTTCCAGGAGCTCGCCGGCCACCTGTTCTACGCCAATGCAACGGTTCGGGGGTCGGAGCCGGAGTTGCGACGCAATCTCGGAGGGCAACCTCTCCTCTGGGAGCAGGGAATTTCTGGTGACTGGCCCATCCTGCTGGCGACCATCGCCGATGCCGACGGGCTCCCGACCATTACGGAGCTGTTTGCGGCGCACCACTACTGGCGCCGGCGCGGGATGACTGTCGACCTGGTAATCCTGAACGAGAATCCCTCCGGCTACTTTCAGCCGCTGCAGGAACGAATCAACGCCGCGATGTTCCGGTCCAGTGATTCCGCGGTGGGTGAACAGCCCGGCGGTGTTTTCATTCGCCGGCGCGATCAGCTGGGGCCCGCGATCCTCGAGATGATCCGCGCCGCGGCGCGCGTAGTGTTGACGTGCGACGGCCGCACGCTCGGCAGCATCGCAGAGGAGTGGCGCGAGTCAACTGAGCTCGATGAAGAGTTGCCGCCGCCACCGCCGACGATGGCGATCCGGGCGCGCGATTCCGGCCAACGATTGATCGATACGTTCTCCGAAGTGCGGCGCGTGTTCAGGCCTCGGCCACGACCGATTACACCGGCTCGTTCACCGCTCGTTCCGGTGCCCGACGCCGGATCCGGGCAGAACGGAGAACCTCCGTCGACAGATTCCGCGCTGCTCTTTGACAACGGTATCGGCGGATTGACGGCGGATCATGACTACGTGATGCGCGTGCGTGGTGATCACCTGCCACCTGCACCGTGGGCCAACGTGATCGCCAATGCGCGAGGCGGGTGCATCGTTACTGAGCGAGGCGCGGGGTGCACATGGGCCGGCAACGCGCAGTTCTATCGACTGACGCCGTGGCGCAACGATCCGGTGTGCGACGAGGCGAGCGACGCCATGTACCTGCGCGACGAAGAGAGCGGAGAGCTCTGGAGTCCCACGCCTGGTCCCGTTCGGAACGACGACCACTACACCGTCCGTCACTCGGCTGGTAGCTCGCGGTTTGAACACGCTCGCCGCGGTATCCGCACCGATCTCACCATCGGAATGGCTCCGGACGATCCGGTGAGGATCGCGATCCTGACCGTCACGAACGCGGGCTCGCTGACCCGCCGCCTTTCGTTGACGTGGTATGTCGAGTGGACTGTGGGCACCGTACGCGAAGAGTCAAAGGACCGGGTCGTGGCGACGTTCGACGACACGAGCCAGGTGATGTCCGCGGCAAACACCTTCAATCCGGCGTTTGCGCACATGCGCGCCTTTGTTGCACTGAGCGAGCCGCTGACGAGCTTCACCGGGGACCGGCACGAGTTCATCGGTCGCAACGAAACGCTGGCAGACCCGGTCGCACTTCGAGAACGTCATCCACTCTCCGGAACGGTGCTGGCCGGGATCGATCCGTGCGCAGCACTCCAATGCGTGCTGACACTCGAACCAGGCGAGACGCGGCAGATCGTCGCGCTTCTCGGTGCGGCCCCCTCGGTCGAGGGTACACTCGTTATGGCCGAGGCATACCGCAGCGTCCCTCGTGCGCAAGCGGCACTCGACCGAAGCCGGAAGGCATGGTCGCGACGACTATCAACGATCACCGTTCGCACGCCGTCGCCATCCTTCGACGCGATGATCAATCGCTGGGCACTGTATCAGTCACTTTCCTGTCGCCTCTGGGGGCGGGCGGCGGTCTACCAGAGCAGTGGCGCTTTCGGGTTCCGTGACCAGTTGCAGGATGTCATGGCCTGCCTGTACGCGGAACCGGCGCTGGCCCGTGAGCACATTCTGCTCGCCGCCAGCCGGCAGTTCGTGGAGGGAGATGTCCAGCACTGGTGGCATCCGCCCGACGGACGAGGGGTGAGAACCCGGATTTCCGACGACCTGGCCTGGCTCCCCTTCGTGGTCGAGCACTACGTCCGCGTCACGGGCGATGCGACCATCCTGGACGAATCCGCCGGCTTCATCTCGATGCCTGCGTTAGGCGCCGACGAGCATGAGCGGTATGACCTTCCGCAGCCGACGGATCAAAGAGCCAGCGTGTATGAACACTGCCTGCTGGCGATCCGGCGTGCCGCCACCGAGGGACCGCACGGGCTGCCGCTCATCGGAGGCGGTGACTGGAACGATGGCATGAATCGCGTTGGCATTGGCGGCACTGGGGAAAGCGTGTGGCTCGGCTGGTTCCTGATTGCGACGCTCCGGGCGTTTGCCGACCTCGCGTCCGAACGAAACGACGATCACACGGCAACCGAAATGCGGGAACGCGCCGACCGGTATGCTGCCGCCGTGGAGCAGCATGGCTGGGACGGCGAGTGGTACCGGCGCGCGTATTTCGATGACGGTACGCCGCTGGGCTCTGCGTCGAGCGACGAGTGTCGGATCGACTCCATCGCACAGAGCTGGAGCGTCCTCGCCGGCGCGGGCGATCCGAGCCGGCAGCGGATGGCGATGCAATCGCTGGAAAAGCACCTCGTCCGGGAAGAGGAGCGCTTGATCGCGCTGCTGACGCCACCGTTCGACGAGGCGTCCACGGATCCTGGTTATATCAGGGGATACGTGCCCGGCGTGCGAGAGAACGGCGCGCAATACACCCACGCGGCGGTGTGGGCGGTGCAGGCAACGGCGCTGCTGGGAAACGTCGACCGCGCCTTTGAGCTGTTCCAGATGCTCAACCCGTTGATGCACGCTCGCGATGCCCTTGAAGTAGAGACGTACAAGGTCGAGCCATATGTCGTCGCGGCCGACGTCTACACCGCCGCGGGGCACGTCGGGAGGGGAGGTTGGACTTGGTACACCGGCTCGGCCAGCTGGCTCTATCGAGCAGGACTCGAGACGATTCTCGGATTCTCACTCGCAGGTAATACGCTTCGCATCACGCCGCGGATTCCCAACGCCTGGAACGAATACCTGATCGAGTATCGCTACGGGTCGAGTGTATATGTGATCACGATCCGGCGTGTGATGGAGCCCGACGAAGCGATGGTGACCGTCGATGGGGTCCAGCAACCCGGTGGAGTCATCGCGCTGGTCGATGACGGCGTGCGGCATGAGGTGCAGGTGGGGCTGGCAGCTGTCGCCGGGCGCCCGCCCGCTCCTGACCTGGCCAAGGCATCCGGGACGACCTCGTAGAGGGTAAGCTCCCGTGTCAGGCTGGAGAGATCGCCAACACGCGAAGCGGACTGCCGCTGCCATTCACGATTCGCAACGGTGCGGCGATGACAACCGCGCCCGTCGCTGGCAGCTCGTCCAGGTTGCGCAGGCTGGCCAGCCCGAACTTCCCCGCCCCGTGCATGATCGTGTGATTCGGGAACGGCGGGTCGAACATCCCTGCCTGGCCGGCATCGGTTCCAACCGTCTCTACCCCGACGCCTAACACGTCGCGCTGGTGTGCAAGCAACTCCGATGTGGTCTTGTGAAATCCGGGACTGTGCGGGCCATCAGCGCCTACGTTGAGGAACGAGACCGGGTCGGTGCGCTTGCTCCAATCCGTGCGCAACAGGACCCACGAGCCTGCGGGAATGCGACCGTGCGCTGCCTCCCACGCGGTGATATGCTCGGGCATCAAGAGGAAGTCGTTGTCCTTCGCAACTTCCTTCGTGACGTCGATGACGCAGGCTGGTCCCACGAAACGCTTCACTGGAATCGAGTCGCAGCAATTATCCGGCAAATCCTTGCCGGTTATCCAGTGCACTGGTGCGTCGAAGTGCGTCCCGGTGTGCTCACCCAGGTGCAGCACGTTCCAGTACCAGGCCGGCCCCTTGTCGTCGAACCGCGATATCACTTCCATCGTCACGCCCGGCGACGACCCGAACTGCGGCGGCAAGCCGATGACGGGCGTGTCCGGTCCCAGCGGCTGTGTGAGGTCCACGACCTTGAGCGTGCCGGCATTCAGCTCGGCGACGAGTTGTGTGAGTACCGACATCGTTAGGCCCCGTGCTTGAGATTCTGGAGGTGACGCTGGAACTGGTACCGGTTTTCGAGGAGCGAGAGGTCCGTGACAAACGCCGCTGGCCCGACCGCCTCCACCTTCACCACCAGCGTCGTCAGGTCGTCAGCAGTGAGTGCTTCGCCAAACGCGGCGGTGAACTCGTCAGGCGTGCTCGCCAACGCGGTTCGCGGAACCCCCGCCCCTTTCGCGATCGCCGCCAGGTCACTGCCGGTTGACGTCGCAGTGGGGAACCCGCCTACGGACAGCAGGCTCTCGTTGTCGAATACGACGTGGACGAGATTACGCGGGCGATACCGCGCGAGCGTCGTCAGGCCGCCGAGGTTCATCAGTAGCGACCCGTCACCGTCGAGCACGATCACCTTGAGCTCGGGGCGGCAGAGTGCGATCCCCAGGCCAAGTGACGACGCAATCCCCATCGCATGCTGCAAATAGAAGAAGTTCGGGCGATGCCCGAGTCCCTGCAGCTCAGCGGCAACCGCACCCATGATCGTCACGACCACGCGCCCTTCTGCCTCGAGTTCCGCGTAGATAGAACGAATGGCATCGACGCGCTTCACGCGTCCTCCCACATCAGGTCGCGGCCAAGCAACAACGCCACAGGTCGACTCGCGGAGTGCGCCAGCATTTGCGCCTTGGCGATTCGCTTTGCGACGTGATCGCCGGCATCCAATCGGTCGGTGGGAATACGCAATGCATCGAGCACGTGTGTGGTCACCAGGCCGCCTTCCGTCTGCCACGGATCGCGCTCGCCGAATTCACCGCGCGCGCTGATGAGCATCAGCAGCGGGATCCGATACAACTGTGCGCACGACACGATGCCGTTCACGCTCGCCAGGAATCCGTGGTTCTGCATCAGCATGGCAGACTTCACCCCTGCGAAGTGCGCTCCCGTCGAGATCCCGACACCTTCTTCCTCCTTCGCGAGGCGGACGAGGATCATCTCGGGATCGTCTTCTGCCATGCGAATGAGGTGGACGAGCCAGGTCTCGGGCAGTGCCGAGACAACGCGCACGCCCACGCCTTTGAGCGCGTCGTATATCAGTCGAGAACTCGAAAGGGAGACTGGCATCAGACGCCGGCTATTGTACCGAAGACCGACGTCATCAGCCACCACACGCCGACCGAAAGTATCGCCGCCGGTATTCCGAATCGAATCCAGTAAAAGAGCCACGGCGGCACCGCTGTCCCTCCCTCCCCCGCCATCGCCTTCAAGGCTGCCGAGCGGTTCACGCACCATCCGATCGTGATCACCGCCACGAGCGATCCGAGCGTTTGCATCCCCGAACCGAAGACGAGATCCCAGGGAATGAAGATCCCGTTGTTTATCGATGGCGGTATGGCGAGCAGGAACACCACCGCGGACATGATCCAGACCGCGCGCGTGCGGCTCACGCGCGTGTTATCCGTCAGGCCAGCGACGAGCACCTCGAACGCGGCCACGTCCGAGAGATACGCAGCCCCAAATAGCCCAGCGAAGAACAGAAACCCGAACAGCCAACCGAATGGGATCGCGGCAAAGACGGCGGGCAGTGTGGAAAAGAGGAGTCCTGGTCCCTGCGAGGCCTCCATCCCGAGCGCTATTGCCGCCGGCACGATAGCCAGCCCTGCCAGCAGGCCCGCCGAGGTGTCGCCGATCGCGGTCAGGACCGCGTTGGCCGAAATGCTGTCCTGTGGTTTCAGGTACGATCCATACACCACCATGAACGTTCCGCCTAACGACAACGAGAAAATGGCCTGGCCCATCGCCGCGACCATGACTTTCGCGTTGATGTCGGCCGGACTGAACTTGAGGAGGTACCACCTGACGCCTTCCATCGCGCCGGAAAGTGTCAGCGAGCGAAGGACCAGAATCAGCAGGATGACGAAGAGCGTGGGCATGATCACCTTGCTCGCCGCCTCGATGCCGGAGCGCAGGCCGCGAATCAATACACGTGCGCACATGAAGATGACAGCGGCGGTGCATGTCATCTGCAGCAGAAATGACCTGGCGCTGAAACCCTCGTCAGGCGGCAGGATGACGGACGGGTCGACCGTCGGCACAACAATAGAAGCCAGCTCGGCGAGGCCGAAGAAAAGCACCCAGCCCACCACCGCCGTGTAGTACGCTGTAGCCGCGGTGACCACGAAGAAAAAGAACCAGCCGACGTAGCGACCGGCGGGAAGTCCGCCCGCGGCAAAGGCACCGACCGGCCCGCGCCTGGTGTGGCGCCCCAGAGTCCACTCGGCCATGAGCGCCGGCACTCCGATGACGAGGGCGATGAGCACGTACATAAGGACAAAGGCTGCGCCGCCGAACTGTCCGACCATGTACGGAAAGCGCCACACGTTTCCCAAGCCAACGGAAACGCCGATCATGGTCATCAGCGTGCCGAAACGCGAAGTGAACGTCTCACGCACCGTTGATGTCACGCGCGTTCGTCTCTCGTCAATTCCGCAAGCAGGTCGAGCGCGATCGCGACGTCATCGAGCGTATTGTAGAAGTGCGGCGCCAGTCGAATCACCGGCCCGCGGGCGGATGGCAGCACCCCCCGCGCGCGCATGGCCTGTTCGATGGCATGCGAGTCGTGGACGAGGAAGGCCGAGTTCGCGGTCTTCCGTGCGAGATCAGACGTGCCGTGTTGCTTCAATCCCCGCTCGCGCCCGCCATCACGCAGCCGCTGCGACAATAGCTCGTGCCACGCGCGGATGTTGTCGACACCAACGGTGTTGATCATCTCCATACCCGCGCGCGCGATGTACGCGTTCATGATCGGCGGCGTGCCGGTGTCGAAGCGGCTGGCGCCAGCCGACCAATCGAGACGCTTGACGTCGAACGCGAACGGATTCTCTCGACCGAACCATCCGGTCGTTGTCGGATGCAAGGTGTCGACGAGTTCGCGTTTGACGTAGAGGAACGCAATCCCCGGGACGCCCATCAGGTACTTGAGGCAGCCCGACGCGAGGAAGTCGACACCGCTTTCCTTGACGTCAACCGGCATCGCACCCAGCACCTGATATGCGTCGGTGAACACCAGTGCGCCGGCGCTGTGAGAACGTTGGACAATGGCGCCGACGTCCTGAATGAAACCGTTCATGTAGTAGCCGCTACATGCGGTCACCAACGCCGTGTCGCCGATTATGTGTTCGTCGTAGTCTGCGAGATCGATCATTCCGTCGCGCATCGCCACCCACGACACTTCTGCTCCGCGACGCTCCTGTGCCAGCCAGACGTGGCCTGTGGTGGGAAACTCCATCTCACTCGCGACAACTCTGCGTTTCCGCCCCGTGAAATCGAGCGCGCTCGCAACCGCACTCGTGGCCTCAGACACCGAGCTGAAGACCGCGATCTCGTCAGGCGTCGCATTGATGAGTGCGGCGAATGCGACCTTCGCGAGCCGCACTTCCTCCATCCACGCATCCCAATCCATCCCGGTGCGATTCCAGGACTCGAGGTACCGTTCAGCCGCCGCGCGCGTTAGGTCGGTTTGCGGACCTTGCGAGCAGTTGTTGAGCGGGATGCACGACGCGAGCAGCGGGATACGGCGACGCCACGCCTCGATGTCATAACCGGGTTCGGGCACCGGGATACGTTACCCGTGCGGCACCGGCAGGCTAGGTCGTGCCGCTACTTTTCGCGGGCGAAGTACCGCACACCTGACAGCCCCTTGAAGTCGGCGTCCAGCGTCCAGATCGTCGCTTGGTGCAGGCGCGCGGTTGCCAATATCACGCTGTCCGGCAACGGCAGCTTGTTGGCAACACTGAGCTGGGCCGCATTCAGCGCGATGGTGGCATCAAGGTCTACCACGGTGCCTTGATGCATGACGGCGACGACCTGCAAGGCGGCGTCTTCGCCTCGCTGCTGCATCACACGCTTTCCGACTTCATAGATCACAATGGTCGGGACGAGCAATTTGTCAGTGTGCTCGATCGGTCTCGCCAACTGGCCGGTGAGCGAGCCCCCAGAGAAATACTCGAGCCATGCCGACGAATCGATCAGGTTCACACGCGATCTCGTTCGCGGGGAACGCTGGTGTCCATGCCTTCGAGGAACCCGCGCAACTCGCGAACGGAACGCACAGGAATGAGTTCGACACGATTCTGATATTGAAATGCCTGGACCTTCTGCCCAGGCTCGAGGCCCAGCGCCTCCCGGATCTCCCGAGGGATGACCACTTGAAACTTCGGAGAAACGGTAATTACCGGCATACGCAACTCCCCAGATCGATCAGGTCTGCGTATGACGATACTATTATCGATAGGAAGCTTCAACTACATGTTCATGTGCGCATCCGAGCAGCCATGGCAAATGCCAGGAAGTACCGCTGCAGACCCGGTGCTGAATCGGGCCAGACGTCCGGGTCAAAGAACAGACGGCAGAATTCCTCGCGCGCCCGGAGTACCTCACGGCGCCGAGGGCCGCTCCAGCGAGCGTCAGTCGCTGTGAGGTCAAACAATGTCAGTGCACGAGCAAGAGCGTTCGAAAAGCGGGACTCTTCCCCAGCCGCATGCGCACGAATTGCGCGCTCGACCTCGCTTCCGACGTTCGCCAGTTGCTCTACGAGCGTGAAACGTCCCCAGTTGAGGTTTGGGGAGTGCCCGGCTGCGGTCATGCGTCCGTTACCAGTAACCTGACAACCTCTCGAATCTGAGCGCGGATCGAGTCATCCTCGACGGTCCGATTGCGGTTCCCTTGCGAAGGACGGACGTTGATCATCGAATCGAACTCGATGAATCCATCTCCCGGTTCGTTAGGATAGAGGTTGATTCCCCATAAGGCAGCTTGGCGCGACCCATCCTCCAGCAACGCCGCTTCCTCATCCGCGTGCAGTTCAGCACCGATCGCCATGGTGTGCCGGTCAAGATCAACGACCGCCTTCACCATGTCCCCGAACTGGCGGCTGGCGATTGCCAGCAAATTTGCTCTCGCAATGGAAGTTCGTATGATCTCGAGTGCCGGTGGTTCCATGGTCTGCCCAATCTATCGGGCACCGCATTTTCTTTGAATAAGCCCGGGGAAGTAAACGGGGGAGCAGGCTTTCGCCCGATCCCGCGTGACCCGTTCACCCGAGTTGATTATCCAGCGCTCGCCCTGATGCAGCGAAGAGGAGGTTATTGCCGGGTCAATGCAAAGACGCTGATGCCGCCACCATCTCGCGTAGC
The DNA here is from genome assembly GCA_035646395.1 of Gemmatimonadaceae bacterium. Taxonomy (GTDB): domain Bacteria; phylum Gemmatimonadota; class Gemmatimonadetes; order Gemmatimonadales; family Gemmatimonadaceae; genus JABWBJ01. The sequence goes on from DASRPK010000309.1 coordinate 23,876, forward strand.
CGCACGCGGTTTCGCGACGCCTAGACATTCTCCCTATGGATAGGTAGAATATCTTGGCATGAGCCCACGCGCCGATCTCCTCCAGGGTACGCTCGACATGCTCGTCCTGCGTGCCGTCGCTGACGAACCACTGCACGGCTACGCCATCGCCAACCGCCTCCGGCTCATCTCGGGTGAACGGCTCCAGATCCAACAGGGATCCCTCTATCCGTCCCTGCACCGCCTGGAGCGCAAAGGCCTGCTCAAGGGCGAATGGACCTCGACCGACACGGGACGCGAAGCCAGGGTGTATCGCCTGACGGCGAAGGGACGACGCCAGCTGAACGTGGAGATAAAGAGTTGGGATGAGCTCTCGACCGCGATCTCGCTCGTACTCGGCAACACGCTGGAGGCGAAATCATGAACGCCCTGTTTCGACTTCTTCGTCGCCGATCGAGCGAACGGGATCTCGACCGCGAGCTTCGATTCCACATCGACACGCATGTGGCCGACCTCGAGCGAGCCGGCGTGCCACGCGAACAGGCAATCCGGGAGGCGCGACTGGCCCTTGGTGGCACAGAGCAGGTGAAAGAAGCAACGCGAGATGCCTGGGGAGCGCGTTGGATTGATGATGCGGGCCGGGACGCCCGACTGGCGTTGCGTGGCATGGCGCGTGCGCGCGGCTTCACTGTGGCGGTCGTTCTTACGCTGGCTGTTGGCATCGGCGCGACGACCGCCGTGTGGAGCATTACGGACGCGCTGCTTCGACGATCGTTGCCCGTCGAACGACCGCATGAGTTGCATGCGTTGCTGCGCACCGGAATCGACGACGACCATTACCGGTTGTCGTATCCACGCTTCCGCCGATTCCAGAAGGAGATCGCCGGTGTGGCGCCAATGGCCGCCATGACCTCGACGTCGCGCGTCTATGCCGGTATCGATGCGCAACCGGAAGCGGTGCAGCTTCAGCTCGTCTCCGGCGAGTGGTTTTCACTTCTTGGTGTCCGCGCGGCTCTCGGTCGCGTACTTGCGGACGGCGACGCATCCGGTCCGGGCGCCAATCCAGTCGCGGTGCTCAGTCATGGCTTCTGGTCGAGGCGTTTCGGCGGCGACTCGTCCGTGATCGGGCGGATCATCACGCTCAATCGGGTATCGTTTACCATCGTTGGAGTTGCAGCTCCACGGTTTCAGGGATTGACCGTGGGTCAGTCGCTGGATATGTGGGTGCCACTCACCATGCAACACGACGTCGGTTACCGCACGAGTGCCTCGTCAGACAACGCCGACAGTGAACAACCCTGGGTACCTCAGGAGGGGATGAGTTGGCTCACGACGCTCGTGCGGACTCCGCCCGATATCCAAGCGCAGGTCGCGAACCGACTCGCCACTCGATTCCGGGCGGAGCTGCCTGACGAGTTGGCTGATCGAGACTCTGTCGCCCGGGCTCATGGTCTCAACGAACGCCTCGTGCTCGAGCCACGACCCCGCGGGTTCTCACCGCTCCGCGATTCGTTCGCCGAACCGTTGCGGATCCTGATGGGTGCAGTCGGCCTGCTCTTGCTCGTTGCGTGCGCCAACATCGCCGGCTTGCTGATGGCACGCGGCGCGTCTCGACGCCACGAATTGGCGATGCGGGTCTCGCTTGGCGCGCGTCCGGGTCGCCTCGTCAGGCAGCTCCTGACCGAAAGCCTGCTGCTGGCGGCGCTGGGTGGCGTGGTCGGCGTGCTGGTTGCGCAATGGGGATCGACGGCGATCGTGCGCGCCGTGTACAACGGCGCCCGCACGGTTCCTCTCGACGTCACGCTCAACAACGGCGTGCTGGCATTTGCGGCCCTCACCACGATCCTGACCGGGCTCCTGTTCGGCCTCGTGCCTGCTCTGCAGGCATCGCGTGCCACCATGTACCATGGAACGCGCGGCGTGCGCTCCGTATCGGCCGGCGAGACGCATCGTGTCCCGTTAGGCAGGCTCCTCGTCGCTTCGCAGATCGCGCTGTCGCTCCTCCTCGTGACGTCCGCGGGGCTCGCCCTCCGAAGCCTCGTCAACATCATGGGCATCGACTCGGGATACGAAGACTCGACCGTCGTCATCGCACGGGTCGATCTGAGATCCGGCGGTTACACCGTGCAGCAACTCCCTTCCCTTTATGAGCGTCTGCGTCGAGAGGTCGCTGCGTTACCAGGCGTGCAGTCGGTAAGCCTTTCGGCCTATGGGGTCGCATCCGGATTCCGCCGAATCAGCGGTTTCACCGTGCCCGGTCGGAC
>DASRPK010000310.1:0-5284 GCA_035646395.1 Gemmatimonadaceae bacterium
CGCGTATTGTCCGCCTGGCGAAGTGTCAACCAGAGCAGTGGTATCGAATCGTGGTGCGCTTCGACGATACCCGCCAGCGCATAGACGAAGCCTGGTCCGGGAATAGTAGTCAACACGCCCACGTGCCCGCTCGCCTTGGCGTACCCGGTCGCCATGAAAGCCGCGGCGCCTTCGTCAGAAGCCGAGATGCTGCGCAGAGCGCTGGTGCGCAGGGCCTCGTACAGCAAGACGTTCTGGGTGCCCGGTAGCCCGAACACGTGGCTGACACTCAACTCTTCGAGGGATGCGCAGATGCGCTCGGCACCGTTCATGCCGCTTCCCTCACCTGCGACCGGCGCAGGCGCTGCAGCCCGGTCCTGATGTGCTGCGCGGTGCCCATGGCTCGGAACAGCCACGAGTCGGTCCGGGTAACTGACAATGTCGGAGTCAGATCGCCACCAAGCTGACTCTTGAATCGCGTGACGGGATTTAGCGAAGCGTCGGTCAGGTCGTTTGCCGCATAGCCATCGCGATGCATCGACAGCATAGCCTTCCAGCGCAGGAAGGCACTCGCACCCGATTTCAGGTAAGCCTCGTCCGCGCCGGCGCAAACTGTGTGGCTGACTGAGTACGGCCCCACCAGCATCAACTGGGAAGCGACGACCTTGTCGTGAAAGACAGCATGACCAATGCGCGCCAGCCCGCAGGCGTGCACGCGCTCGAAAAATCTTCGGAACGCCGACTCGGGCAGGTACAACGGCGCACCCTTACGCCGGTGCGTCTGCCAGTGAAGACGAAACAACGCATCGAAATCCGCGTCCTCACGGTAGCTCGCACCGTCACGCTCGCAGCGGAGAATCAGTCGCTTGAGATTCTGATCGACTCGCTCCCACTGTCTCGTCATGTCGGTCAACGACACCACGTACGTATAGGACAACGAGGACTGCCAGCCCCTGGCGAGAAACGGTCTCAAGTCGATCAACGAGGAATGGTTGTGCAGCAATACGTGCGCATAGCCGCCGCCCGCCAGGCTCCGCTCGAGCTCAGCGAGCACCGACTGCATCTGCGCGGTCTCGTCCGAGTGAAACTTCCTCGAAGGCAGATCGAGGACGATGCCGTTGTAATACAAGAGGGTGCGATTGGCGACAATTGTGCCGGTCCGCTGGCGCCGCTCGTAGAGCGGGACGCCACCGACCAGCTGATCGTTCAGGAAGACGCCGATGATCCGGTAGCTTGCGCCCGTGGCTTCGCATAGGGCCGCCAGGTACTCCGGCCGCCCATATACGCCACCCTGCGGAGACCGGCCAAGCAAGGCGCACCATGCATCGAAATCGGCTTCGCGAAGTTCACGCGAGCGGACATTCGAGGATTGCTCTGCAAGACGGGGCATGGTCAGCCAGCTCGGCCCGCCAGCCGGTTGCGCAGCGCCTTGCCCAGAATGCGCGCGGTGGCAACGATAGCCGGCATGGGATCGTCCAGGCAGCCGACCGGCTGCAGGGCCTTCACGACCTCGACGACCCAACGCCGCCAGCTCGTCAGCCTCGCGGCGACCAGCATTCGCATGGAGAAGAAATCGTAATACGGAAAGATGCAGGTAACACCGACCGAGTAGGTTTCCAGCGCGTGCACTTCACGTCGCTGGGCGTCGTCGTACGCCATGCGACAGACATCCACACCGCACCGCACGGCGAAGTCCACGAACCACCAGGGCCGCGAATTGATTTCGAGAAGCTTGAACGCTCCATCACGCGGATCACGCTTGAACTCGACGGAAAAAATGCCGCGGTAATCCGCCGCCGCCAGCACGCGTTGAACGCTGTCGACGGCACCCTCGACCTCCGACAGGGGCACGCTGACCATGGATGTGCTGTTGCCGAAATCGGGCGGGTAGATCCGCTTGCGACGACGCGCGAACAGCGCCTTGATGACGCCTGTGCGGTCAACGTAGCCGTCGACGAAGAAATGCTCCGTTGCGGAGCCCGGAATGTACTCTTGCAGGACGACGCTCATGTCGGCAGAGGTGATCACGTCCAGCCATTTCCTGGCCTCGTCGGCCGTACTTAGCCGGATACCCTTCGTGCCGAAACGCCCCAGGAAGCTTTGCGATTCCCTTGGCTTGAGGAAATAGAAAGTGCCGTTGGACGGAGGTAGCTCCGATACGTCGGCGCTGCTGTTGACCGGCAGCGTGTTCGGCATCGGGACGCCCAGTGTTTGCAGGAGCGTCGCCAGGTTGCCCTTGTTCTGAAAGATCTCGAGCGCAACGCGCGACGGGGTCACACTGACGAACCCGCTCAATGGCCGTTCGGCAAAGGCCGCAACGACTCGGTTCCAGTCGTCGGTGCAGGCGCACAGGAACGCACTGCCGAGTTTCGAGTCCGCAAGGACCTTCTCCAGCATCGCGACACTCCGCTCGGGAGCGGGTGATCGGTCATCGGTCCCGGGCAGTGCCCGATACCAGCGGGAGTGCCGGATCGGGTCAGTGGGAGCGGCCGCATACACATAGGCCGGGATCCCCTGCCGGGCGAAAGCTCTGAGTACACCCAGTCCGGTGACGCCACCCGACAGGATGATGACGGGCAGCCGGCTCGCAGTGCGCCGGCCGGTCGACACGACCTCTCGAACGGACTGCGTCTGCGCAGTTGCCCTACCCTGGGGCGACGGCTGCCTCAGGGGGACGGATTCACGCAAAGGATTGGGCACAGCCAAACGGTAAGGCAGTGCCGCGGTCCCGAGCGCGACTCAGGTCACTATTTGACTCTGTTGCGCCGGAGATGACCGGTTGAACGCCACCGGCAAGTCCTGCAAATGCAGTGCTGGTCGATCTTCTTTGTCTTATTACTTAAGCTGCGACCGCATCCGCTCGAGCAAGTACGATTCCGCGCCGAGTGGCCTGCCAGCCGCACGCCACAACGCCAGCGTGCTAAGGCCGTAGACCAAGGCCCCAGCGCCGATCTCGGCAATCAGCCGCGGCACTGGCTGCGCGTCGACGAGCGCGACCGAAACCGCCAAGACGACTGCACTCATGATCGCTGCCGAAAGCACCGGCCGCCAGGTCTGCGACCAGAAACGCATGCCGCCGAAGCCCGGAAGCGCCTTCCACGCTATGGCCTGCAGAGTGACGAGGCCTGCCACGGAGGCCACCAGCCCGGCCATCGCAATCTGCTCGGCACCCTTGCCGCGGAACACCAGCAGGATCAGCAACACCACGAGGAGCGTCTTGGCCCACGTGTACCCGCACAGCACATGCATCCGGCCGGTCACCGTCAGCATGTATCCCGGACTGTACCCGAGCGCGGTCGCGACACCCGTCAGCGCCACGATCTGCGCGATGGGCACCGCATCCGTCCACTGCTGACCGAGCAGTAGTGGAATCGCGTCGTCCGCCACGAGCACAACGCCAAGGCTGAGCGGAATTGCCAGCAACGCTTGGATCGCCTGTGCCAGTGTGACCAGCCGCAACAGCTCGCCCGGCGAGTTCCTGGCAGCCGCAAACGTGGGGAACATCACTCGACCCAGCGGCGCCAGAAGTTCGCTCGTCGGCAGCATTGCGACCTCCTCGCCCACCGTGTAGGTGCCGAGCGCGGCTGCATTCGCGCGCCCGCCCAGCACGAGACGCGGGATCGCTCCGTTCAGGTAGCGCGCGATGCCCGTTAACAGACTCCACTGTGAGAAGGTCCAGATCCCGGAAACCCGGCTCAGGGTCAGGTGCGGCCTGAACCGACTCATCCAGTAGCTGGTTCCGACCCCCACGAGCCGCGACACCAGGCTTCCGAAGATCAGTGCCCAATAGGATCGCAGAGCGATCGCAAGCGCTATGGTGCATGCGGCCTTGACCAGTCGCTTGAACACGACGAACTGGAAGTCTCGCCCCAACTCCATGTTCCGCTGGAAGCTGACTGTGCCGATGTTTTCGAGCCCGCCGATCATGACGGTGACTGCCGCGACCCTGAGGACGTCAACCACCCGCGGGTCGTCGTAGTAATCCGCGACGAGCGGCGCCAGGGCGACGAGGAGCAGCGCGGTCACCACACATTGCGCCAGACGAAGTGTCCATGCTGTGCTGAACTCCTCGCGGCCCGCGTGTTCATGCTGAATCAGGGCAGCGCCCACGCCGAGGTCGAGCAGGACGTCGAAGAACCCTACGGCCACCATAGCCATGGCGACCAGGCCAAAGTCTCCCGGAACCAGCAATCGAGCGAGGATCACCGTGCTAAGGAGGCTCAGCAGCCGATCCGTCCAGCGCATCGCTACAGACAGAAAAGCCCCGCGAATCGCCGTTGTGGGTCGAGTCGGCTTAAGGCTTTCGTTCATTGCGCGCAATCGTACGGCGACTCCCTTCGGCGCACTCAACCCCTTCGAGGCCAAAGTGTTACCCAAGTCTCCGGATTGATGACCGACACCTCGGCCAGGCGCGGGGCACTGACTTGCGCCACGGGCCCGCCACTCCCTGGGCGGTGCCTGCGGTGAACGGGCGACGCCCGCCGGCGTTGGACCGCGTCCGACCCCACCCGCCAGCGCGAATGCGAGGAGTCGGGGTCTGCAGACAGATAGTAAGTGCAGAGACCTCACTACTACATGTCGCTGGGGCGATGAGGGGAACAGCCATGATCGAGTCCACTACGAAACACGAGACGACCCTGGCGCGCGCAGCAATCGCGGTTGCCGTCGCGCTCGCATGGTGCCTGTTTGCCTACGTTGTGTTCGTCTCATCGGAGTCGACTGTCAGCGTGCTCAACCTCACGGACGTCGACCTGTCGAAGCCGGCCGCTGCCGTCGCGCTCTACGAACGCATCAAGAGTGTGGCCGCAATCTATGCGGGCGGCAGAACGTGGGCGCTGAAACTCGCTGCGTCTCGCCTGGCGTGCCGGCTACGAGGAGGACGCTAGTGACGCGGCTTGCGAGGCGAGCAAGCGGTTGCTGACGGCCGTGCCAGCCCCGCGCCGGGAACGGAGTGATTCGGCGCGGGTTCGGCGGCCTTCCGAACCGGAGGTGCGAGGATCGCGCAGCTCGCGACAGATAGAGGTGGTGATCAGCCATCTGTCAGTACCCAGCGGCGGCGGGATCCACGCGAACATGTTGCAGCGCAAGGCAACCATCGACCCGAGGCCACGTCCTCGAAGCTGCGTTGAAAAGTGCGTGCCAGAGGCGCTCAATAGCACCGGTGACTCGACCCGAGCAACCCGGGTAACGAGCATGTCCAACAACGAAGCTTTCATCGAGGGTTCCGCTGAGAGAGTGCCCGTCCAGGGCCTGGACCGGGCGGCGATCGAGTCGCTCATCGCGAAGCAGTACACGGGCCTCCGGC
>DASRPK010000311.1:0-50913 GCA_035646395.1 Gemmatimonadaceae bacterium
ATTCGGCGCGTATGGCGGTCGCAGCATCGTCTCCGGCACTGAAGAGGCAATCGCACGTACGCAGCTCAGCTCCGTGCACCTGCACCAGCGACCAGACGGTGACGTGGAGTTCGATTCAACCCGCACGAGTTTATCAGGTGGGGTGCTGGCTTTTTCGCTGGCGAAAATCAGCGGCTCGGTACGTTTCAATTCGTTCGTCAGGCTTGCGTCCACGGAAGTCGAACTGAACGATGCCGGTCTTGTGCCACTCATCAACGACCGCTCGATCCGCAACTCGGTTTCCCACCGCTCGCTGCGACCAACGTCCTGGTACCGGAGCACGTTCAGCGCGATCGACACCGAAAATCACTGGACCAGCGGCGGCTTGCCGAGCGGAAGCCTCGTCAGGCTGCACACCAGCTACTCGATGCTGAACAACTGGGGGTGGGCGCTGACGTATGTGCTCAACAATCCCAACACCAATTACTGCACGTCGTGCGCACGTGGGGGGCCAGCGTTGCGCATGGAATCGGCGCAGATGTTCCAGGTGAACGTGGTTGGCGACAATCGTCGAAGCGTGATCCCGCAATTCGAGTGGGCGGTGGCCGCGGGCGACGGTAATCGTTCGTGGGAGCGACGGGGATCAATCGGAGCAGACCTGAGGCTATCGACTCGCCTGTCCACGTTGCTGAGCATCGGTGCCAGCAAGCGCGCAGACAACCAGCAATGGGTCGCGAACTACGGTCACTTCCTGAGCGACACGACGCATTACACGTTCGGGCGCCTGTCGCAGACCACAGTGAGCATGACGGCCCGCGCATCATTCACGGCCACGCCGCTGCTCACGTTCCAGTTCTACGCGCAGCCGTTCATGTCCGCAGGCTCATACTCGGACTGGCGTGAGCTCGATGCGCCGCGCGCCGCCGATTACGACGCCCGATTCACGCCGTATCGCACCGATGTCGCTCCAGGTGGGTTCAACTTCAAGCAGTTCAACTCGAACGCGGTTGTCAGGTGGGAGTATCGTCCGGGATCAACGCTGTTTCTCGTCTGGCAGCAAGGACGGGTACAGGACTCGCGGAACCGTGGGTCGTTCGAGTTCGAGCGGGACTATCGGGATCTGTTCAGGGCACACCCGATCAATACGTTCCTTGTAAAGGCGACTTACTTCTTCAATCCTTAAGCGGAGATGGGATGTGGAAGGAACCTGATGGGCGCAGAACAGATTGGAAATGGCGCGGAGGTTACTCGTCACTCGGTCGTTTTTCCCGCCACGGCGCGGCTATCTCCAGTTCCGCGGCCAACCGAAAGAGCGTTGCCTCGTCTGCGTAACGACCGGTGAAGTGAACGCCGATCGGCAGGCCAGCTTCATTCCACGATAGCGGCACGGACATCGCTGGTTGACCCGTCGCATTGGCGATCGGGGTAAACGACATCCACTCGAACACGGTGCCGGCGGCGCGTTCGAGTGCGCCCATCGCCTTCATCACTTTCGACGCGTGCAGCGCGCCGAGTACTGACATGGCGGTCTTTTCACTGGCGGGCGGTTGCAGCGCGCCGTGTGGGAACGGCGGGCCGGCGACGACCGGAGAAAGGTGAACCGGATACCGCTCAAAGAATTCCCCGATCTGGCGGCCTGTTTGCTGCAGGTACCGAACCGCGTTCGAGTACTCGGGACCGGAGACCGAGTGACCGATGAGCGCCAGCGCCCACGTGCCGACCTCGACGTCGTTCCGGCTGATCTTGTGACGGAGCATCTTCGCCGCGACGTCCAGCTCAGCGGCGGTCTCGACGCTGACGACGGTCAGGAACGCGGTGTTGAACGATTCACGATCCACCTCGAATGTGTCTTCCACGACGTCGTGTCCTAACGACTCGAGCAACGTGGCTGCGTCCACCACCGCCTTTGCGCAATCGGGATGAATCGTCAGGCCTAACGTCGGATCAACAGTGAAGGCGATCCGCAAACGACCCGGCGGTGTTCGGACCTCGTCGAGAAACGGACGGTCCGGTGGCGGTGCGTAATAGGGCGCACCGACATCCGGACCGGATACCGCATCGAGCATGGCCGCGCTGTCGCGAACACTCCAAGTGAGGACGTGCTCCACGGTGGCGCCACGCCATATCTCCCCCTCAATCGGCCCTGTCGGTGTGCGGCCGCGCGTCGGCTTGAGCCCGAAGACGCCGCAACACGATGCTGGAATGCGGATCGAACCGCCCCCGTCGCCACCACCAGCGAGCGGCACCATTCCGCTCGCGACGGCGGCGCCCGATCCGCCGGACGAACCGCCGACGGTGACGTCCGGATTCCATGGATTCCGGCAAATGCCTAACAACTCCGATTCGGTGAACGGCACCAGGCCAAACTCCGGTGTGTTCGTCTTGCCGACGACGATCAGGCCAGCCCGCTTGTACCGCCGCACCATTTCGGAGTCGACTGGGGGCCTCCAGTCCTTGAACAGTCGACTGCCACACGTCAGTGGCTCTCCCGCGTACCACGAGACGAGGTCCTTCAGCAGGAAAGGCACGCCATGGAACGGACCGTCAGGAATAGCGCCGTTCGCCTCGTCCAGCGCGCGCTCGAACATGCGGTGGACAACCGCATTGAGTCGCGGATTGACCGCTTCGATCCGGTTGATCGCCGCCATCACTGCGTCTCGCGGCGAGATCTCCTTCCGTCGGATAAGCTCAGCGACACCGAGCCCGTCGTGCAGTTGGAAGTCGATCATTGGTTACCTGGAAAGAGCCCGCTCAAAACTGGCTCGTTGTGGACAGTTTGGCGATGAGGTGCCAGCTTCGAGAGGGTCACGCTGACACCCGCAAACTGCCAGTAAACGATTTCAGTAATGTCGATGAAACGCATCACTCTCCTGCTTCTTGGCTTGTTCGCAAACTCGGCGTCGGGACAACAAGTCGCCGATCCTGATCGAGTCGCAAGTACCCTGATGGCGCGCATGCAGCTGCAACGCGGTGAACGGGTCCTCCTCGCCGCGAGGCCTGGCCGATCCGAAGCGCTCATTACCTCGTTGCGCACCCGGATTCGTCAGGCTGGCGCGATCGACCTCGGCGTGATCGCCGGCGGTGGCGAACCAGATGCTTCCTGGTTCACGGAATTCACCCGAGCGGCGCCACGCGATCGCCCCGGACTCGCCACCTACCTCGCGTCAGTCGATCTGGCCGTCATGATGCCCGGTGTCACGGTGCAGGATCCGGTATACGCTGCGATGCAGGATGTGTTGCGAACCGGAAGGGGGCGGACGATTCACTTCCACTGGGAGGGCGCGTACGCCCTCGATGGGTCCGTGCTGCCGGTGACGCCGGAACGCGGCGCCGTGTACGAGCGCGTCCTCCACGCAACCGATTACGCCGCCCTCGCTGCGATCCAGGCCAACTTCGAAAGCGCGGCCCGGAACGCTCCGATCCGCGTAACCACTCCTGCCGGAACGGACATCACGTTTCGCGTCAGCGATCGCCCGGTGACGAAGCAGGATGGTGATGCGAGTGCCGCCCGGGCGAAGCTCGGCAAAAACCTCATCGACCGCGAGATCGAACTGCCGGCCGGCGCCATTCGCGTGGCGCCAATCGAAGAATCGGTTAACGGACGCATCGCGTTCCCTCCAGGGATGTGGGGCGGGGAACGGGTCGAAGGACTCGTTATGCGCATTGTGTCGGGACGGGTGACGGACTTCACGGCGACAAGCGGCACTGCCCCTGTTGAGCGCGAGTTGTCGCAGGCAGGCGATGGCGGCCGTTCGTTCCGCGAGTTTGCACTTGGCTTCAACCCATTGCTGGCAATTCCTGACAGCGGCGAGCGGTGGATCCCGTACTATGGCTACGGGGCCGGTGTTGTCCGGCTCTCGCTGGGTGACAACTCGGAGCTCGGCGGCAAGGTCACCGGCGGCTATGTCCGGTGGAATTTCTTTATCGACGCAACTTTGCGAATAGGTGACGAGGTCTGGGTAAACAACGGTAAACTTGTGAAGACCATTTCGAGGTGACGATGCGGTTCACAAAAGGATGGCGGATGTCGGATGGGGGATGGGGGGCACGGCATTCGAAAGTTGGAGCGCGGGTCTGTTCCCCCATGCGCCATCTCCCATCCGCCATCCTGCTTGCGATTGCGGTTCTCGAAGCACAGCCCGCAGTTGCCCAGACCTACGATCTCGTCATCACTGGCGGGATGGTCATCGATGGCACGGGCGCGCCCGCATACCGGGCCGACGTTGGTATCACTGGCGACCGGATTACGATGGTTTCGCGCACGCCGATCGATGGAGCGCAGGGCCGGCGACGCATCAACGCGACCGGGCTCATTGTCGCGCCCGGGTTCATCGACCTGCACGCACATCTCGACCCCATCCTCACCATGCCCGACGCGGAGTCACACGTCAGGCAGGGCGTGACGCTCGCGTTAGGCGGGCCGGATGGCGGCGGGGCGAACCCCATGGCGCCGTACCTGGCGCGCGTCGAGCAGCAGAAACCCGGGTTGAATGTCGCGTTTCTCACGGGCCACAACACGATCCGCCAGGCCGTGATGGGAACCGCCAACCGGGCAGCCACGCCGCAGGAGCTGGCGCGCATGCAGCGCATGGTGGCGGAGGCGATGGGTCAGGGCGCGTTCGGCTTGAGCACGGGTCTTCGCTACATCCCTGGCTTCTATGCGAACACCGACGAAGTCGTGGCGCTTTCGCAGGTCGTCGCCGACTCCGGCGGCATTTACACGTCGCACCTTCGCGAAGAAGCGCTTGGCCTCATCGGCGGGGTTGCGGAAGCACTGGAGATTGGACGGCGTGCGCGCATTCCGGTCGTGCTCACGCATCACAAGGTCGTCGGCCAGAAAATGTGGGGGAAGAGCGCGGTCACCCTCGCCATGGTCGACTCGGCGCGGCGTGCCGGGACTGATGTCATGATCGACCAGTATCCCTATGCCGCCAGCCATACCGGCATCGACATCCTCATGCCGCCCTGGGCGATGGCGGGTGGTGATTCGGCGCTGCGCCGGCGGCTCGAGGATCCGGTGCTCAATGACAGCATCGAGAAGGATGTCATCGACGCATTGATCAATGACCGTGGCGGCGGTGACCTCAAGCGCGTGCAATTCTCGCGCGTGTCCTGGGACTCGACGCTGAACGGGAAAACACTGTACGACCTGGTGACGCGATTGAACGTCGAGCCGACGATCGAAAATGCGGCACCGATCGTGATCGACGTCGTCCTGAAGGGTGGCGCACGGACCATCTTCCACGTGCTCGATGAAGGCGACGTGAAGCGCATCATGGCGCATCCACAGACGATGATTGCCAGTGACGGACGGCTGAACCGGCTCGGCGACGCCGTTCCGCATCCGCGTGCGTATGGAACGTTTCCGCGCGTGTTAGGCAAATACGTACGCGAGGAGAAAGTCCTGACGCTGGAGCAGGCAGTCCGGAAGATGACTGCAATGCCCGCGACCCGGCTTGGGCTCGCCGATCACGGCTGCCTGCGTGAAGGGTGCGTGGCAGATGTGGCGATCTTCAGCGCCGAACGTGTGCGCGATGTGGGCACGTATGCCGATCCTCACCACTATCCGGAAGGGATTCCGTGGGTCATTGTCAACGGCGTGCCGGTCGTGGAGAATGGCGCGTTCGGCGCGGCGCGCCCAGGCAAGGTCCTGCGCCGCGAACCAGGCAAGCGAGGAAGACCATGATCACGCGGAGACTCCCCGGCGTTCTGTTCGCCACCGTAATTCTGGCGCCTATGCCGGGCACGGCGCAGACCAACTATGACACCGTTCAGGTAAAGACGGTGCCGATCACTCCCACGGTCTATCTGATGCAGGGCGGCGGCGGCAACATCGTGGTTTCAACGGGCAATGACGCCGTGTTTGTCGTGGATGCCCAGTTTGCGCAGCTCACGAAGAAGGTTCAGGCCGCGATTGCCGAACTCACATCGAGTCCGGTCCGGTTCGTGGTGAACACACACTGGCATCCCGACCATGTCGGAGGGAACGAGAATCTGGGGAAGGCAGGTGCGACACTTCGCGCGCACGAAAACGTCAGGCGCCGAATGAGCGCGGAGCAATTCATCGCGGCGCAGAACCGCCGAATCCCCAGGTCACCGTCGGCGGCCCTCCCAATATCCATCAGCGATACGGCGTTTGTCCTCAACGACGACTCGATCATGGTCTTTCACGCTCCGAACGCACACACGGACGGCGACCTGATCGTGCATTTCACGAAATCAAACGTGATCCACATGGGCGACGTCTTCAGCAGTTCCAGCCTGCCCTTCATCGATGTCACGAGTGGGGGATCGATCAATGGAATCATCGACGCCGTGGACAAGGTGCTCGCGATATCGGGCGACAATACCCACATCGTCCCGGGACATGGGCCGTTGGCCAACAAGGCGCGGCTCAAGATGTATCGCGACGTGATCGTCACGCTCCGTGACCGCATCCGCACGCTGGTCTCGACCGGAAAGACCATCGAACAGATCCAGGAACTGAACATCGCGGCGCCGTTCGCCAGAGAGTTTCCGGGCGGACACAAGATATTCGTGTCCGAGGTGCATAAAGACCTGACCAGAAAGTGACGTGGCAGGGTAGACGGGGTAAACGGGTAGACGGGTGAGAGAACCGCGATCCAACGTTTTCCGAAGCTCCGTTTACCCGTTTACCCGTTTACCCGTTTACCCGTCATTTATTGACGTTAGGCGTATACGCGATGCCATCAGGCGTCTGTCCAGCCGGGATATGGCCGACAACCGCCCGGGTGCGCATGTCGATGACCACCACCTGCCCTTGTGCGCTGAGCGACTCCAGCAGGTAGCGGCCGTCGGGAGTCATGATGACGCCTTGTGGTCCCGCACCCGGCATGGAAAGGCGCGACAGCTCCTTCCGGGTCGCGCGGTCGAGGAAGCGCACTTCGTGATTGCGTAAGTCCGGGATCACCACAGTCTTCGCGTCCGGCGTGAACAGGATGCGATAGGGCCAGCTCACGCCTTCAGCGGCGGTGGTTACCGTGCCGGTCGCTGGATCGATCACACTGACCTTTCCCGTCTGGTTGCTGCCGACCCAGACTTCGCGGCCATCGGGCGTGACGTTGATCGCTTCCGGCTGATTAGGCACCGGGATGCTGCGGAGGTAAGTTCCGGCCACGACGTCGAGCTCTGACACCGTGTGGCTGCCCATGTCGCCGGTCCACGCGCGACGGCCGTCGCCGGTCACGCCGACCATATGTGAGCCCGGATTCCGCGTGGGAATCGCCTTTCGAACCTCACCCGCATTGACGGCGACGATGACGACATGATTCGTCCGTTCAGAAGTCACCGCCACAAGAGAATCGCCCGGTAGCCAGGCGATTCCATGGGGTGCGGTGTACTGGCCGAGGCTGATGGTGCGGACGACACGTTTGGCTGGGACGTCGATGACAGTCAGCGTTGGTGAGGCGCCGGTTCCGTAATCGGTGATGACAGCGGTTAGGCCGTTTGACGACAGCACGACCTCGTGGGGATTGTTGCCGGTGGGGAGCGTCGCGAGCGCCTGCCCGGTTGCGACATCGATGATCGTCGCGGTGGACGGCGCCTTGTTGGTGACGATGAGGGTGCCGGACAGGCCCGGAACCTGGGCGCCGGCCGTTCCCGAGATAGTCACTGCAAGCGTTGCGTGGAGTAGCGTCTTCATGGCTGTGGGGAAATAGGGGTCAGACCCCATTTTCGCTGAAACCGGTGTCGCGAACAAACATGGTCATGAAGATGGGGTCTGACCCCTGTTTCGTGATGAAGCGTAGATTGCGATCAGTCACCTGTCGGGCTGGAGGAAGGATCGATGCGGAAGGTCTTCACAACATTTGCACTCGTGACGGTCAGCGCTGCTGCTGGCGATGCGCAGGGTCTATCCGCTCCAGAGCGCCGAATCGTGGCGAGCGTCGATGCGGGCCACGAAGCGGGTATTACGCTCCTCGAGCGCCTGGTGAATATCAACAGCGGCACGCACAACTTTGCTGGCGTGAAGGCTGTAGCCGACGCACTGGCGCCCGAGTTCCAGAAGCTTGGATTCACGACGCGGTGGTCTGAGGGCGCGTCGTGGAATCGCGCCGGACACCTCATCGCCGAATGGAAAGGAAACGGGACGGGGCGAAAGCTCCTGCTGATCGGACATCTCGACACCGTGTTCGAGCGCGACTCGCCGTTCCAGAAGTTCGAGCGCGTTGGAACCGATTCTGCTCGCGGTCCGGGGATCGCGGATATGAAGGGCGGCACTGTCGTCATGCTGCTCGCGCTCAAGGCGCTCAAGGATGCCGGCGTGCTGGATCAGCTCCAGATCACGGCTGTCTTCACGGGCGATGAAGAAGACAGCGGTCGGCCGATTGAACGTGCCCGCGGCGACCTCACGACGGCCGGGGATTGGGCCGACATCGCGTTAGGCTTCGAGAATGGCCCCGAAGCCCCGCACGTCGCCGTGATCGCGCGGCGCGGATCGACGACGTGGTGGCTGCGGACGTCGGGCACACCGTCGCACTCGTCGCAGGTCTTCCGTCCTGAAGTCGGCAGTGGCGCGATCTACGAAATGGCGCGCATCCTCGCCGCGTTTCACGATTCGCTGTCCAACGATCCACCGCTCACGTTCAACCCGGGCGTGATTGTCGGCGGGACGACGGTGACATTCGACGCAGTCCAGAACCGTGGGACTGCCTTCGGAAAAACGAACGTGGTGGCCGAAAGCGCGTATGTCGCGGGTGACCTGCGCGCGCTGACTCCGGAACAGCTCGCGCGCGCCAAGATGACCATGCAACGATTGGTGACGCGCCACTACCCGCGCACGAATGCCACACTGACAATCGATGACGGCTATCCACCGTTCGCACCCACGGACGGGAACCGCCGGCTCCTCACGATACTGGATCAGGGAAGCCGCGACGCCGGCCTGCCACCCGTGGGTCCGGTTGATCCGGCGCGCGCGGGCGCAGCGGATATTTCGTTCGTCGCCGGACGAGTCGAAGCCGGACTCGATGGACTCGGCCTCAAGGGACGTGCTGATCATACCGTGAACGAAACGGCCGACCTGAACATGCTTGCCATTCAAGCCAAGCGCGCCGCCATTCTCATGTCACGACTAGCCGCAGGTCGCGAGAAATGAGCACAAATCGACGAGAGTTTGTCATAACGAGTGCCGGTTCGCTGGTTGCGCTGACTGGCGCGCCCGCGTTCATCAGGCGCCAGGGCACGCACGACCTGGTGATTCGTGGCGGGACGGTCTTCGCCGGTCCGCCGAATCCGGCCGCCGAGGGTGACGTTGCGATCAGCGGTGGCAAGATCGTGGCGATCGGGCGCGTGACCGCGCGTGGCACCGACGAGATCGACGCTCGCGGATTGGCGGTGTCTCCGGGATTTATCGACATCCATTCGCACGGCGACGGCTCGATCGAAGACGACCCGCGCATGGAATCAGTCGTCAGGCAGGGCATTACGACCATTGTGTGCGGGCAGGACGGCTCCTCACGAGGAGCCTCGAGGCCAGAGGCCACAGGCCAGAGGCCAGACAGCGACGTGCGAGGAGCGTTTGCACAGGCGCTTGCGAGTATCGAGGCAGCGAAGCCGGCGGTGAACGTGGCCTCGATGATCGGGCTCGGCTCGGTGCGCGGGCGTGTGGTCGGCAACATGGACCGGCCGGCGACGCCTGACGAGTTGGGCACGATGACACGCATGGTGGAAGCGGCGCTGGCCGAAGGTGCGTGCGGCGCGTCGTCGGGACTGGAATACACGCCGGGGGCGTTTGCGTCGAGAGATGAACTGATCGCGTTATGCAAGCCATTGGCTGCACGCGGCCTGCCGTATGCAACGCATATGCGGAACGAGGACGACCGACTGCTCGATTCGATCGACGAGTCGATCGCGGTGGCGCGCGGCGCCGGATGTCCGTTGCAGATCTCGCACCTCAAGACGCAGGGCCCGCGCAACTGGTCCAGGCTCGATACGGTGTTTGCGCGCATCGAAGCCGCGTCGCGACCGGGTCTGCAGATCACGTTCGACCGATATCCCTACATCGCGTACGCGACCGGGCTGACCAACCTGTTCCCGGTGTGGAGCCGCGATGGCGGTACCGACGCTTTCCTGGCGCGCCTCGCCGATGCGGCGGTGTCCCCTCGCATCAAGGCGGAAACACTGGCGAAAGTCGACCTGATCGGCGGCTGGGAGAACGTGCACATCTCGTCGGTGCGCGACTCAACCGATCGTGCTGCCGAAGGAAAACGACTCGGCACCTACGCCAAGGTGGTCAGCACCGACCCCTATGATCTCACGGTCGCAATGCTCAACCGGAATCGCGGCAGTATCGGGATGGTGGGTTTCGCGATGAGCGAGGAGAACCTCGATCGCATCCTCGCGCATCCCAACGGCATGGTCGCAAGTGACGGCGGCGCGTTTGCCATCGAAGGCCCGACGCGCCGCGGGAGCCCACATCCGCGCGGGCTTGGGACATTCCCTCGTGTGCTCGGTCGTTATGTGCGCGAACGGAAGGCGCTCACGCTGGCGCAGGCCATCGCGAAGATGACCACGTTTCCGGCAACAGTGCTCAAGCTGCACGACCGGGGAAGGCTGCGCGTCGGCGCCGCGGCCGATGTGGTGGTATTTGATCCGGCGACGGTTGCCGATCGCGCCACCTTCGAGGAGCCGTTCCAATATCCAACGGGCATCAAGGTGGTCGTCGTCAACGGCGTGGTGGCGCTGCGAGACGGGCAACGCGGGAGCCAGATGACGGGCAAGATTCTTCGTCAAGCTTGACCGCCTTCGACGAGCGCGCGCGATTCATTACCGACTTCGCCCGGCGACTGCACCTCGCCGGTGTCTCTGCTGCGCGTCTCGAAGGAGCGGTGAAGACGACGGCGAACAAACTGGGTGTCGACTGCGCCATCTGGTCCAGCCCCACCGGCATCCTCCTTTCCCTCGGCGACCTGAATGACGCGAGTGCGACTCAGCAGACAAGAGTCCTGCGGCTGGATCCCGCGCAGCCAAACCTGTCTGATCTGTCGACGCTCGACTATGTCGCCGAACAGGTAATTGAGGGAAAGGTCGATGTCGTGGAGGCTACGCACCGGTTCCGGGAACTCGATCGGGCCTCGGACGCGAGGGACCGGTACTGGATGGTGTTCGCGTTCGGCCTGGCGTCGGCGGCGGTTGCGGGTCTGCTGCGCACCAGCTGGCTCGACATCGCGGTTGCTGGCGCGTTAGGCACGATGATCGGAGCCCTGGACCTGGCTTCCCGCAAGCGGCCGGACCTCGCGGCCGCGTCCGAAGCCATCGCCGCGATCCTGGCGACCGTGCTGACGGCCGCGTTTGCACATTTCGTGGCACCGCTATCCATCCAGACGGTGATCATTGCGGCCCTTATCGTGTTAATGCCGGGCCTGACGTTGACCACCGCGGTCACGGAGCTCGCGACGGGCCAGCTCGTGACCGGGACCGCTCGCTTCGCGGGTGCCCTGGTCACGCTGTTCAAGCTCACCTTCGGCAGCGTGGCCGGCGCGCACATCGTCAACGTCCTGGGCTGGACGCCGCGAATCGCGCAATCGGTTCCGCTGCCGGCAGCCGTAGAGGTTATCGCAACAGTCGCTGCGGCGTTCTCGTTCGCAATCCTTTTCCGGACTGCGCGTCGCGACATCCCGCTCGTCATGGCCAGCGCGATTCTGGGGTACGTCTTGACGCGCGTCGCCAGCGGCTGGTTCGCGCCGGCCGAAGCGGTGCAGGGGGTGACGTTTGCCGGAGCGGTGTTCGTGTCCAGCCTCACGATGGCAGCGATCGCGAATATCTACGGTCGTGTCATTGGTCGGCCCGGTACACTGGTGCGGCTCCCGTCGATCATGCTCCTCGTGCCGGGGAGTGTCGGCTTCCGCGGCATCGCCTCGCTCGTGGAGCGGGACTACACGTTAGGCATGGAGACGGCGGTGGCGGTGCTCAGCGCCCTGGTCGCGCTCATGGCAGGACTGCTATTCGGGAGCGTGCTGGTGGCGCCGAGACGGTATTTGTAGGATGGAACGATGCGGGAAGGGACTCGTGGGGGCTGCACCTGTGGTGCCGGAAAGGAGATTGATATGACAAAGCGAGCTGTGCGAGACGGAGTTGTCGTCGGCCTGATCGGATTCGCGGCAGTCGCGCTGTTCTACGCGGCGTTTGATGTGCTCGCGGCCAGGGGATTTCTGTTCACCGTGAACCTCCTCGGCCGGGCCGTCTTCTTCGGGCTTCGTGACCCGAGTGTCCTGATGCTGCCAGTTCCGATTGACGCCACCGCGGTCGCCCTGTACACCGTGCTCCATCTCGTGGTGGCATTGGCGATCGGGCTGGTCGTTTCCTGGCTGGTGGAGCAGATCGAGGGACCGCCGGCGCAGGGGCGGCTGGCGGCCATCGTGATCGTCGCCGGTTTCTTCGTGACCATCTTCGGGATCGGAATGGTGTCCGCTCCCATCAAGGCGCTCCTGCCCTGGTGGTCGGTGGTGCTGGCCAACGCGATCGCGGTCCTGGTAGCCGGGACGTACCTGCTGAAGAAACACCCTGGATTGAGCCGACGACTCCGCTCGCTCTGAGCGCGAACTCGTCTCGATGGTCGCCGATCGCTGGTTGGTCGCTGATCGCTAGCTGATGAGCACATTCACAATCGCATTCCCAATCCCTACCAGCGCCGCGCCCGAAATCAGCCCCGCGCAGATCGACTCGTAGCCCTCGACCCAGATGTCGTGCGCGCGAGTACCGGGCGCCGGTTTCTTGCGGCCCTGCCACCAGAAGATCATCGCGCCAACCCACATCGCGAGACACGACTCCGGGGGCAGCACGACCCCTAATCCAATCGAGACCGCGGAAAGCGGAAAGGCGTTCTTCGTCCGGATGCGCGCCACTTCAAAAATGATCGCCAGGATTGCGGCCACGATCATCGAGATCACCGCCGAGGCGGGAAGCTGACTCAAGCCGTTCGTAATCAGGTCTGCGACACCTTTCCACTGGATCGCCGCCGGCATCGCGAACTGTTCCGAAATGATCGTCGACGGCGACCGGGTGCCATCCGGGCCGGGCGGAAGGAAGAGCAGGAAGAACAGCGGCACCGTCGCCAGCGTGCCGGCGAAAATCCCGATGACGTGCCCAATGGCCTGCTGGCGCGGTTTCGCGCCTAACATGTAACCGGGCTTGATGTCGGACAGCAGATTGGAAGCGTTCGACGAGATCTCGGCAGTCATCGTCGCCGGAATCAGGTTCGTGGCAGGATTTACGCGATCGATCGCGCCCATCGTGAACTGGGTGATCTTCGAGAGCGCGCCCGTCGGCGTCCACGACGTCAAAGCCATGGAGTTCGTCGAGATGATCGTGAGCAGGAAGATCAGCGGCAGCGAGATCAGCGCAAGGAACCAGCTCACCCCGAAGAACTGGTGCGTGATGGCCGCGCCGACGATGCTGAGGATCGGAACGCCGACGAACGAGATCCAGAGGGGCACTTCGATGTTGCGGAGTGGGTCCACTTCTGGATTGGCGCGCTCCTTCCTTGTGGTGAGGGTCTTGAACGCCTTGGTGAAGATCTCGGGCTTGGCGAACAGTCCTACCATCGCCCCGACGACCATCATCGTCACGCCCCACCAGAGTGACCACTGGTTCACGATCTCGGGACGTGAAATCGCGACGAGGGCGCCGCTTGGTGACGTGTACGAACGGATGTCGCCTCGCTGAATCATGATCGGCGCCAGCACGGCGAAGTTCACCAGCGCGCCTAACAACACACTCGTGGCGACGCGGATCCCCATCAGGCCGCCCACGCCGAGCATGGCCGCGTCCAGCGTCAAGCGCAGCCCGAGCTGGCGAATGTCTGTTCCCATGATTTTCGGGATCCAGAGATTAAGTCTGGCTGCGGCGTTGTAATAGTACTGATCGAAACGCTCCTGCCAATGCCACGGTTCGGCCACGCCGGCCCACTTGTCCATGCGCAGGATCTTGAACTGCAGCAACCGCATCCACCCGTCGCTGGAAATGAACTGGTACAATGCGGTGAAGGCGGCGGTGACGCCTAACAACTTGGCGCGAAACATCCCCGCTTCGGCCTGGCCAGTGTACAGCGCGTCGAGCACCACGCCGGCGGCTCGCCCCTCGGGGAAGGGGAGCTGGTCCTCGTTGATGAAGCGGCGCTTCATTGGGAACGCGACCAGCACGCCAATCGACGAGATGATGACGTTGAAGATCATCAGCTGCCACCACGGCACGATGGTGTTCGTCACCATCATGTATGCCGCGAGCCCTGACACGATCGGCGTCACCATGTAGCCGGCAGCGGTCGCGATCGATTGCGTGCAGTTGTTCTCGAGGATGGTGAAGTCGCTGATGATCCCGGACCGCGACATGATGCGGAACATCGCGAAGGCCAGGATCACCGACGTCAGTCCGACGCCAATCGTGATTCCGGTCTTTCCCGCGATGTAGAGTGCGGTGGCCGAGAGGACGCCGCCCAGGAGGAATCCCGTGATGGCCGCGCGCACCGTGAGTTGCGGCATGTCGCCCCGATACACGTTGTCGTACCACCAGCGATCCTTTTCGAGACGGGACCAGGTGGCGGTCTGCTCGTCGGTCAGTTGCTTGATGGCCATTGGCGGGATTCGTGACGCGTGACTCGGCGAACGACGGGCTATCGTCGCCGTCGGGTTAATAGACCGCAAGCCTGAAAACTCAGGTTCTTTCCGAATCCCGTTGTCACACCTGACCCCTTAGCGATAGCTGCGCGCTGCGCTGTGCCGTTTTCACTGCCTGATTCAAGGATGTTCCATGGCTTGTCCACGAAGCATGTTGGCCCTGCTCCTTGTTCTTCCGGCGCTTGCCAGCGCCCAGGGCGACCCCAAACCGCGACCGATGCCGCGCGGCGTTGTCGTACAGGCGAGCATCGAGCGTTATCCGGTCTCCGGGGCAACGGTGGACCAGATCACCTATGCGTTGCGCGGAGTGCTGGACCAGGAGGGCGGCTTTCTTGGCCACTGGTTCGTGAATTGGCGGTATTCGTACCGCTTCGGCGAAAACGTCAGCGCGAAGGCTGGATGCCGAACGCAGAACGTCCGCGTCGACATGCAGACGAAGGTCAGGGTACCAGACTGGAAGACGTCATCGGAAGCAACGCCCGAGGTATCGGCGGCGTGGGAGAAGTTCACGCTCGCGCTGGAGGATCACATCCGCGAGCACGAGAACATCGCCATCCGAACAGCCGGCGACTTCGTGCAGAAACTGGAACGGATGACGGATATGTCCTGCACGCAGCTTCGGCTCGACATCGAACGTGAGGCGCGATCGATAAGCGATCGATTGCAGGAGCGTCACCGCAAGCTCGATGCTGACACCAAACATGGCGCGGCCGCTGGCGCGCGATGGCCACCGGTTCCGCCAGAACAGTGATTTGCGGCTCGTAGCGAGTTGACAATCCCACAACATTGAGACGCTGATCAGCGCGAATGTGGAGCTAATTCTCGCCGATACCGCCAAACCCTTTTCATGATCGGCTCTGATTCGCATCCCCTTGGCGGAAATCCGCGTCCAAAATGTCGTGGGACCAACCGAAGGGTACGAACCTGAATCTTGAGCCGTGTCCTTGACCGGTTAACGTCCGTACCCCGGGCCCCGCACTACGACCCCAGGCTTAGCGCCGGTGTGCTGATTGTTGCGGAGCACGGCTACGCCATTCACGAAGACATCGCGAATTCCAGTCGAGAGCCGGTGCGGGTTCTCGAATGTCGCATTGTCCGTGATCGTCGCCGGATCGAACACGATCACGTCGGCCTTCAGCCCGGCTTTCAATACGCCACGATCCGTGATCGACAGGCGTGAGGCCACCGATGAACTCGCCTTGCGCACCGCGTCCTCGAGCGGGATCACGTTCTGCTCGCGCACATAACGAGCGAAGAGTCGGGGAAAATTGCCGTAGGCGCGCGGGTGGACCATCCCCCGCGCCGTCGTCGGGTCCACCGAACCGGCATCCGTGCCGAACTTGATCCACGGCTGCTTCAACTGGAGACGGATGTTGTCCTCGCTCATCAGGAAGAGCAGCTCACCCAGCCGCAACTCCTCATCGACATTGAGGTCAATGATGACCTCGGCCCAATCCCTGCCTAACGCTGTCGCGATCTCGGACAGTCGCTTCCCCTCGAACCGTTTGTTCGCCTCCTTGCGGAAGCCGACGACCATCACGTTCTCCGGCGTCGCGATTTCGCACAGGTTCTCATAGCCGGCGTCGACGGCGTGCATTTCGGCAACCATAGTGGCGCGGAGCGACGGGTTCTTCAGGTTTTCCATCAGGCGACCACCGGCGGCGTATTTCGGCGGAATGCACGAGGCGAACGAGTTTCCGCCGGCGGGATACAGGTACATGTTCGCCTGCACGTCCTGCCCGGCAGCACGCGCCGAGTCGATCTTCGCGATCGCGACCGGCATCTTGGGCCAGTTGCGCGGACCGCTCGCCTTCAGGTGGAAGATCTCGACCGGCACTCCTCCCTCGCGGCCGATCCGCATCGCTTCATCAATCGCCTCGAGGAATTTGTCGCCCTCGGAGCGCATGTGGGTGATGTACACGCCGCCGAATGGCGCCATCGCTTTCGCGGCCTCGACGAGTTCTTCAGTGCTCGCATACGTGTTAGGCGGATAGATCAGCGCACTGGCGATGCCGAACGCTCCGTCGCGCATGGCACGGGCGACCATCGCCTTCATCGTGTCACGTTCGGCTGCGGTCAGCGCGCCCTGCTCGGTGCCCTTTGCGTACACGCGCACCGTTCCGTCGCCGAGGAAGGAGCCGACGTTCTGCGCCGTCCCGCGGCCGACCATGTATTCCAGCCACTTCGAGAACCCGTTTGGTCCGGTGAATCCCGACAACACTCGACGCGAGGCCGTGTCATCCTCCGACGCCAGCAGCTTGTCATTCATGGGCCCCAGTGACGAACCCTCCCCATGGATGGCGGTGGTGATCCCCTGGGTGATCATGGAGATCGCCTTGCCGTCGCCGTTCATGTAGTGGCCGATCGAGTGCGCCTGGATATCGATGAATCCCGGCGCCACGACGTGGCCTGACGCGTCCAGCCGGGTTCCGGCGCGCGCGGTGCGAAAGCTCCCCCGCGGGCCGATGGCGGCGATCCGGTCCCCGCGAATCGCGAGGTCGCCGTAGTACCAGGCCGCGCCGGTCCCATCCACAACTCGGCCATTTTCGATAACGACGTCGTACGCGTCGCCGCCGATCACCGTACTGACTCCAGCTCGGGGGGCGCAGGCGGCAAGAATCGTGGTCAGGCCAAGGGCAATCCGTAGGTGGCGAATCATCGGCGGGCAGGGTTAGTGTCGAATCGACGTCTCGGCGAAGGTAGCCCATGGGAGGCGGCGGTGGCCAGCGACCTGACCAGTCGCCAGAAAGCATTTTTCGCCGTATCGTTCTCGGCCTCATACCCATTCACCCTGGCCAAACCATGCACGGGCAATTCTGCTGGTACGAACTGACCACCCCCGACGTCGACGCGGCGAAAAGATTTTATACGCGCTTTACCGGGTGGGGGACGCAGGCGTTCGACAAGAACTACAACATGTTCACGGCCGGTGACGTGCCGGTCGCCGGGATCTTCCAGCTCAACTCCGAGATGCGGTCGAACGGCATTCCGCCGAACTGGATGCCGTACGTCGAGTCGGACAACGTCGATGACACGGTCGCGAAAGCGAAATCGTTAGGCGGCAAGGTCATGGTAGGACCGGATGACATTCCGGGCACCGGTCGGTTCGCGGTGGTGCAGGACCCGCAAGGTGCGACGTTCGGCGTGTATCGATCGAGCGGGCCATCGGGCGGCTGGGATGGCAAGAATGTCGTCGACCGCTTCTCGTGGCATGAGCTGATGACCAGCGATTACCAGAAGGCGTTCGACTTCTACTCGGCGCTCTTCGGGTGGAACCGCACGACCGCGATGGACATGGGCGGCGGGAACATGTACCAGGTATTCGGGCAGGGCGAAGCCCAATACGGCGGCATGTTGAACAAGATGCCGGGCATGGAGAGCATGCCTCCGTTCTGGCTCGTGTACATCCACGTCAATGACGTGGGCAAGGCGGTCGCGATCGCGACAAAGAACGGCGCGGTCATCCAGCGCGAACGGACGGAGATTCCGGGCGGAACGATCGCCATCCTCGGTGATTCGACTGGCGCCGGCTTCGCGCTCCATGACACCAAATCGATGCCGTCCGCGGCGGCGGCCACGGTTGCCAAGGCCAGCGCTGCTGTAAAGAAAGCGGCATCGAGTGTGGCGACAGCCGTGAAGAAGGCGGTGAAGAAGGCGAAGGCGAAGACAAAAGCGAAGGCGAAGCCAAAGGTGAAGGCGAAGGCGAAAGCAAAGGCATCTGCTCGTAAGGCGAAGCCCAAAGCCAAACCGCGCGCCAAGGCGAAATCGGCGCCGAAGAAAAAGGCCACGCGCCGGTCCGCGCCGAAGAAGGCGAAGAGCAGGGGACGCGCCAAGGCGAAGAAGTAGATCGAAATCCGAAGGGGGCCCGGGAGACCGGGCCTCTTTTTCGTCCAGGCAGTCTCGCGATGCAGTCCTTCCGATGACATTTTCATCTTCGTGTCAAACGCACGATCCCGGACGTCGGACGTGAGCATCCGCCTCGCGATGAAGCTTCGGCTGATTGCCGTTGCGCTGCTCGTCGGCCTGACGACGTGCACGCCTTCGGGCCGTGCCGTTACCGAGTCGACGAGCAATCGTGCGGTCTTCCCAACCGCCGAATGGGAACGCATTGCGCGACCGGAGGACGTCGGCTGGACAGCGGCGGACCTCGACAGCGTCCGTGCCAGACTGAGCCAACTCGCCACCACGGGTTTCATGGCGGTAGTGGGTGGACGCGTGCTGATGGAATACGGCGACGTTCAGGCTGTGAGTTATCTGGCGTCGGTTCGCAAAAGTATCCTCGCCATGCTGTACGGCAATTACGTCGCGAGCGGGAAGGTCCGCCTCGACAAGACGTTGGCCGAGATGGGCATCGACGAAATCGGCGGCCTGACGGAGGAGGAAAAGCAGGCGACGATTCGCGACCTGCTCACGGCCCGGTCGGGCGTCTACCACCCGGCGTCTAATGATGGCGACGACCTTGCCAGCGCTCCACCGCACGGTTCGCAGAAACATGGCACGTACATGCTGTACAGCAACTGGGACTTCAACGCCGCCGGCACGGCGTTCGAGCTGGAGACGGGCCGGAACATCTACGACGCGCTCGAGAGCGACCTCGCACGGCCGTTAGGCATGCGCGACTTCCGCAGGGAGAGTCACCGGCGTACCGGTGACTCTACCAAGTCAAAACACCTGGCGTACCACATCAACCTCTCGACGCGCGACATGGCCCGCATCGGCTACCTGATGCTGCGCGAAGGGAACTGGACCGGCCGGCAGCTCGTGCCGCGCACCTGGGTGCGTGAAATCACGCGGCCGTTCACGCCCGTGTCGGAGATGAATCCGCCGAGGCGTCGAGCGGGACCGTTCGGCTACGGGCACCTCTGGTGGGTCTGGGATGGGCCACATGCAATGGGCGCGTATCGCGGAGCATATACCGGGTTGGGCGCAGTCGGCCAGCACATCACGATCCTGCCGATGCTCGACCTGGTTGTGGTGCATAAGACGCGGCCGGGACAGGGACGGAGCGTGACACACCAGCAGTTTCTCGAAGTGCTCGACGTTCTGGTGAAGGCAGGTTGCCGGACGCGAAGGTGCTGAGTTGATACGCGCAAAGTTGAAAAGAGAAGAACACAAGGGTCAGCGATCCAGATTCTGGTAACGACTCAGCAGCCATGACTCATATCACGCGTTTCGTATTCTCAGCCCTCCTTGTTACGCTTGTTGCGGGTCCGGCGCGGGGACAGCAGCCGTACGACCTCATCATCCGCAACGGCCGCGTCCTCGACGGCACGGGGAATCCCTGGTTCCCCGCCGACATTGGTGTTCGCGGTGGGCGGATCGTGACCGTCGGTGCGTTGGCCGGTGCAACCGCGACGCGAACGATCGATGCATCGGGCAAGTATGTCACGCCGGGATTCATCGACATCCACTCGCACGCCGACGACGGCTCCAGCCCGCGCGGAGGGTTCCGGGATGCGAACCCACAGATCCGCTCGGCGCCGAACCTCGTGTCGCAGGGAATAACGACGGTGGTGGTGAATCACGACGGGCGATCGCCGCTGCCGGTGGCTGAACAGCGGTCGCTCCTCGAAAAAAACGGGATCGGCACCAACGCCATGCTGCTGGTCGGGCATGGAACGGTCCGCTCGCGCATCATGGGCCAGGACGTTCGTCGTCCGGCGACGCCTGACGAGATCACGCGAATGCGCGCCCTCGTTCGCGACGCGTTGCAGCAGGGCGCGGTCGGCCTCTCAGCAGGCCTGGAGTACGCGCCGGGACGATGGAGCACGACCGCCGAGGTAACCGAGCTCGCACGGGAGTTGCCGGCGGTGAATGGCATCTACATCTCACACGAGCGGAGCGAAGGGAGTGATCCGCTGTGGTATGTACCGAGCCAGGACGGACCCGGCCCGGTGACCCTGCTCGACGCCGTGCTCGAGACGATCGAGATCGGTGAAACATCCGGGGCGCGTGTGGTGGCGTCGCACATCAAGGCGAAAGGTGCGAACTACTGGGGATCGAGCGCGGCGGCGATCAGTTTGATCGAACGGGCGCGTGAACGCGGGGTCGATGTCTGGGCCGACCAGTATCCCTATCCCACGAGTGGCACCGATGGGTCGACGGTCCTGATTCCCGCGTGGGCTACACGATCGGACAGCGGTGCCCCACCGGCCAGCCGTGCCGACATGTTACGCCGAACGCTCACTGACTCCACTCGCGCACGACTCGTCCGGTCCGACATCGCTCACGAGATCGCCCGGCGTGGCGGCGCGCCTAACGTGATCGTATTCGACTACACCGACAAGGCACTCTACGGGAAGTCACTGGCCGACATCGCCGGCATGTGGAAGGTCGAACCGGTCGAGGCAGCAATCCGCATCCAGCTGGAAGGCCTGCCCAACCGCAACGGCGGCGCGCGCATGCGTGGCTTCTCGATGCACGAAATGGACATGGAGCTGATTGCGAAGCAGCCGTGGGTCGCGACGTCCACCGATGGGGGCATCGCGCTGCCGGAGGAAGGACCATCAACGCACGCGCGCTTCTATGGAAGCTTCACCCGCAAAATTCGACACTATGCGCTGGATCGGGGTGTCATCTCGCTGGAGCACGCGATCCGCTCGTCGACGTCACTTCCTGCGCAGATCATGCGGCTCAAGGACCGCGGCCAGATCCGCGAGGGTTTTGCAGCGGACCTGGTCGTGTTTGATCTCGCGACAATCCGCGACAAGGCAACGTTCTTCGAGCCGCACCAGCACTCCGAGGGCATCCTCTACGTATTCGTGAATGGAGTTGCGGTCGTCGACGGTACCAGGCTTACCGGTGCGATGCCCGGGAAGGTGCTCGTGCGTTGATCAGGTTTCCAGTGCGTCTTCGGATGGTCCCACGAGTTTTGGACGCGGATTTTCGCTAAAACATTGCGAATTACCGCTAATCAAACACAGCGTTAGGTGTAGGTGTGATCCCGCAGCTCACACCGCAAGAACTCGGAACACACCACGCGTACCGGGCATCTCAATGACGCGACGTCGGATTAGCGAGAATCCGACTGTTTTCGCGCGGATCCGCGTCTAAATGGTCGTGGGATCTTCCATGCGCACGAGACCCATGACCCAGCGCAACTTCAGTCCTGGAGAATGATGTCGGGAGAGATCGCTCGGACACTCGTCAGGCCAGTGAGCGCGAGCGTGACCACAATCTCACGCTGAATCTGCCCGAGGATGTGCCGGACGCCGGCTCCACCACCAGCCGCGAGCGCGTAGACCCAGCCTCGGCCAATCATCACCGACCGCGCGCCCGAAGCAATCGCCTTCACCACGTCCTGGCCGCTGTGGACACCTCCGTCCATCATGACCTCGAGACGATCACCAACAGCATCGGCGATGCGCGGCAGCGCTGAAATGGACGAGGGAGCTGAGTCGAGTTGCCGGCCGCCGTGATTGGACACGACAATGCCCTGCGCCCCCGAATTCATCGCCGCAATCGCATCCTCGGGTTCGAGAATGCCCTTGATGATCAGCGTCCCCGGCCACTCGCGGCGGAGCCACTCGATGTCCTTCCAGGTTACGGACGGATCGAATTGCGCATCGATCCAGGCGCGGAAGTCCTGCACGTTCCGCGCGCTGGCGACGTACGACGCCAGGTTGCCAAAGACCAGCGGCCGGCCACCTAACGCCACATCCATCAGCCATCGTGGATGTGCCGCGAAGTTCAGCGCGCTTCGCAGCCGTGACCCGGCGGGCAATCCACCACCCATTCCATTCCGCGTGTCGCGGTAGCGCGAACCGACGACGGCCAGGTCGACCGTGAACACCAACGTGTCGACGTCGACCTTCCTCGCGCGTTGCAGCAATTCGCGGACGTACCCGCGGTCGCGCATCATGTATAACTGGAACCAGAATGGCTTCGTGCTCGCGGCGCGTACCTCTTCGAGCGAGCAGAGTCCTACCGTCGAGAGTGTGAACGGAACGCCGGCTGCTTCAGCGGCGCGCACAGCCTGGGTCTCACCGCGACGCCGGAACAAGCCGGCCAGTCCCACCGGCGCCAGCGCGACCGGCATCGCCGCCGCTTGCCCGAACAGCTCCGTGTCCGTGATGACGTTCGACACGTCTCGCAATACGCGCTGTCTCAGCTGGAAGCGCGCAAAGTCGCCGCGGTTCGCGGCGAGAGTGCGCTCATCCACAGCGCCGCCGTCGATGTAGTCGAACAGCTGGCGCGGCAGTCGAGCTTCGGCCAGTCGCCGGTAATCGGAAACGGTTGCGGGTACAAGCCGGAGGGTGCCCATGGCGCCGCCAATTGTACTCGGCGTCCCACGGAACGGCGAGCGGCTACCGTGACCCGCCGGGCGAAGGATCAAGCCGCTTCTTGAGCGCCCGCCCAAGGACGACCGCCATGATCGCTGCAATCGCACCTAACGACACCAGCAGGCCAAACTGGCGCGACACGAAGCTGGCGCCGAGCATCGTCGTCCCGATCGCATAGGGCAGCTCGGCGATGGCCAGCGCCAGCAGGTAGCGCTCGAGCGGAAACCGCGCCAGCCCGAGCACGAGGCCCGGAATCTCCGAGGGGAGCGCGAGCTGAAACAGGAGGATGAACCCGAACGACGCCTTGTCGCGGATGCGCTGCTGGTACTGGGCGATCGACTTTCCCGGGGCCAGCCAGCGCAGTACCGACTCCCCATACCGATGCGCCAGGCCATACGACATCAGTCCGCCAAGCATCCATCCGGTCCAGAGCAACGCGGCGCACACCACTGGTCCCCATGCATACACGGCGGGTGGCACGAGCACCGCACTCGAGAAGAAGGCGAGCATCGCGGCGAGCGCCGACAGCACGACGAACAACACGGCCCCAAGCAGCGGATGTTCCGTGATGAGGTCCTTCGCAGCCTCGAATACCTGCAGCACCGCGCGGTGCACGGGCGGTGACAACGCCAGAACGAGCAACGCACCCACCATCGCGACCAGCAGGATGGCGCGGATGCGTTGCGTCTGCGGAGGAGAGTGCTCGGCGGTCACGCGATCAGGAGTGGAGAACGGGTCCATCGTACCTTGGTGTGGCCGAAGCGCCAGTACCTGCTACTCAACGACGACGGCCCGGACCGCTAGGTTTCGCGGCATGGACCGTGGACGCAGTCGCGAGATATCTCGCCGGGATGCCCTCCGCCTGCTCGGCGAGCGCGCCGCCGCTGTCGCGTTAGGCAGCCATCTCCCCTGGCCGGCGGGCGGGCCCGAGACCAGGCAGCAGCAGACCACCCTGCTCATTCGTGGCGGCACGGTGATCAACGCCGACGGCGCGCGCCGGGCCGACGTCGTCGTCGTCAATGACCGCATCGCGCAGATTGCGGCATCGATTCCGATGAGGGCCGGCATGGAAGTCATTGATGTCGCCGGCAAGCTGGTCATTCCCGGTGGCATAGATCCCCACACGCACCTGCAGCCGGCGTTCGTTGATGATCTCACATCCGGTTCGCGAGCCGCGTTGGCCGGCGGAATCACGACGCTTGGCACCTTTTCCGCTCCACGCCGGGAAGAGACACCGATCGCGGCGCTCGATCGGATGACGGCTCTCATCCGACAGCAGGCCATCGCTGACTTCATCCTGCACACCAACGCCGGCAACCCCCGCGCTGCATTTTTCCCGTTTTTGCCGGAACTCGTGGCCCGCGGTCAACCGAGCATCAAGGTGTTCATGGTTGGCGCGGACTTCGGTACGTACCTCGGCGCGTTCAGCCAGTTGCTGGAGGCAGCTCGCGCCGCTGGCGTGGTGACTCTCGTGCATTGCGAAGATGGCGCGATGCTCGCCGACGCTGTTCGTCGCCTAACCGCTGAGGGTCGTACGTCGCTGGCTGATTACGGCGAGAGCAGACCGGTCGCCGCCGAGGTGGCAGCAACGCAGCAGGCCATGGCGCTGTGCGAGCGCACACGAGCGCCGATGCATGTGGTGCACTTGTCGAGTGCTCGTGCATTCGACGCGTGTCGCGCGGCGAAGAGAGCAGGGCTGCCGGTCACTGTGGAGACTCGTCCGTTGTACATCCACCTGACCAAGGAAGCGATGAAAGGGCCGGACGCTCCACTCTTCGTGGGCCAACCTCCGCTTCGCACCCGCGACGACGTGGAGGCGATGTGGTCAGGGTTGCTTGACGGCACGATCGACTTCCTCGCGACCGACCATGCGCCGTGGACTCGTGAGCAGAAAATGGATCCCGCACTTACCATCGCCCGCGTCCGCCCCGGAGTGAGCAACCTGCAGCACATGTTGCCTATGTATTTCTCGGAGTCGCGTGAGCGTCGGATGGCGATCGAGCGATTCGTGGCCACGACTTCAACGAACGCGGCGAAACGTTTCGGACTCTACCCTCGCAAGGGTGTGATTGCGGAGGGAAGTGATGCCGACCTGGTAGTCTGGAATCCGACCAAGCGCGACACGGTTCGTGCGGCGGATGACCACTCGAATTCGGATTACTCGGTATACGAGGGCCGCGTTGTGACCGGTTGGCCCGAAATCACGATCCGCCGCGGCGAAATCGTGGCTCGGGGCATCGACGTGACGGGCCAACCGGGTTCAGGGCAGTTGATCAGACGGGAGCGCTCCTGAATTTCGGTTACCCGTTTACCCGTTTACCCGTTTACCCGTTTACCCGGCTACCCGTCAGTTCGGCCACCCGCCCTGAGGCAACCCCTTCACAATTTTCAATGCGTTCTTGTAGTAGACCTTCTTGAGGACCTCGTCAGGCAGGTCGATGCCGTACAGCTTCCAGAACGCGTGATAGTCGCGATAGTAATCGAAGTAGTCGTCGCGGGTCTCGAAAACGCGCCAGTAATACGGATACTCGTCAGGCTGGAACGAGTCCTTCCCGAACAGGATCTTGTCCTGGTACTTGATGAAGAAGTCGCGGGCGGCGCGCGGTTGCCGGCCGATGTCGTACAGTACCGCGCCGACCTCCGTGTAGACGTTAGGCATGTCGAGGATCTTCCCGAAGTGCTGCAGGTCGTTCGCCTGCCAGCCCATATGGGCGGCGACGAAGGTTGTCTTCGGGTTCTGCCGGAAGAGGTTGTCGCGCTCTGCCATCAGCGAATCGAACCGCGGCACCTGGTCCTCCGCGATTCGACGCCCGGGAAACAGTGCCAGTTCCAGCCAGCGCTCGTTCCTGTTGTCCATCGGTTGATAGAACTCGGCGGGATCACCCGTGTGGATGAACACCGGCAGTCCCAGTCGCGCCGCCGCGTCCCAGATCGGTTTCAGCTCCGGATCGTCGAGACGTAACCGCGAGCCGTCGGCCTTCCGCGTCGACTGCCCGAATCCCTTCCCGATTTCCCCGACGCCGACGGCGCCGGCTTTGACGTCCGCTTCGAGGCGTGCGATGGCGCGTTCGGCCCAACCCGGACCCACGTTCTGCAGATCGATTCCCGTGAAGACCGCAACGCGACCCTTGAGTGGCGATGCATTCACCAGCGACAGCGTCCGTGCGAGACGTTCACCACTCTGGTTCTCGGCGGCGATCATCAGGCCGAGGTTCAGGCTGTCCATCGCCGCCTTCAACGTGGCCAGTCCTTCGGCCGAATTCAGCAGCGCTTGCGGATGACCGTGGAAGTCGATGGCGGGAAACTTTGCACGCGCAACCTTGTGCTCGGTGGTGACGAGCGTCGACCGGGGGCGATAATCGAGGATGCTGGGTGGAGCGATCTGCGGCGCCATGCACCGCAGCGGACGTATCTCCGTCATCCCAGCAGGGCATTCTTCGCCAGGCTTGATGGTGGTTTCCGGGCCACCGCCGCGCCCTCCCTGGGCGTGAGCAATCGTCGAGCCCACAAGCAGGGCAGCGGACAAACCGAAAGACGAAACAAGTCGCATTGATTACTCCGAAAAAGAGCGGCGGACTCGGAATCTGCTCGGCGGACTTGCGCGCAGGAACGGGGACGCCCAGGCAAACTTTGGGTTGAGTCGATCGATTCAGGGCATGGTTCGGCAGTAGGTACCGCCGGAACATCGTTCGGGAACATAGGTCTCGCTTTCGATCAGCCACGAGCCGTTCCTCAGTCGCCACTTGGCGAAGTAAATGCCTCCGATCTGAATCTTCCCATCGGTATCGGTCCAGGACCCAGCCCAGCGGCCGGACTCCGATGCCATCCCCCAGGGTTCATAGACGCGAACCTGATCGGGCGTGCGCTCGTAGACTACATCGGGCCGAGTGCGGAACTGTTCGGCGAATCGCTGCAGGTTCGTCGTGCGCCCGATGCCGTGCACCGAATTGGATGTAACGACCACGACATCTTCCGCGAGCACGGCACCGATGCCTGCCGTGTCGTGCCGGGCGATGGCGGCGTTCGACGAGGCGCGACGGTCGCGAATGGAGCGCTCGTGTGGCGCGGATTGCGCTCCGAGTTGAGTGGTGGCCAGGCAAGCGAAGAGGAAAGTTGCGCGCATCGAGAGTGCTCCTGGTGAGTTGCCGATGAAGGTACGGTGGCCCATGCTGGCGTGGGCTCCCGGCAAGCGCGACATTAGCGCCCCATGGACGCTATCTCGAAGCTACGCACATCGCTGGCCGCTCGTTACGAGATCGAGCGGGAGATCGGGGCGGGCGGTATGGCGACCGTGTACCTTGCGAAGGATCAGCGCCATGACCGGAACGTCGCGCTCAAAGTCCTGAATCCGGAACTGGGCGCGGTGTTAGGCGTCGAGCGGTTCCTGTCCGAAATCAAGGTCACGGCCAACCTGCAGCATCCCAACCTGCTGCCGCTCTTCGACTCGGGTGAAGCCGACGGATTGCTGTTTTACGTGATGCCCTTCGTCGAAGGCGAAACGCTGCGACACAAGTTGGACCGCGAGAAGCAGCTTCCCATCGACGAAGCGATACGCATCGCCGTGGCCGTGGCCAACGCGCTCGACTACGCGCACAGCCACAACGTCATCCATCGCGACCTCAAGCCCGAAAACATCCTGCTCCAGCACGGCCAGCCGGTGGTGGCCGACTTCGGCATCGCGCTGGCAGTCAGCAAGGCGGGCGGCAATCGCGTCACGCAGACCGGCCTGTCGTTAGGGACGCCGCAATACATGAGCCCCGAGCAGGCCACCGGCGACCGGGTGATCGACGGCCGCACAGACATCTATTCGTTAGGTGCACTGACGTACGAAATGTTGTCCGGCGAGCCGCCGCACATTGGGCACACATCCCAGGCGATCATCGCCCGGCTCCTGACCGACAAACCACGCAGCGTCCGCGCTTCGCGTCCGGCGGTGCCGGAGCATGTCGACTGGGCGGTGCAACGGGCACTCGAGAAGTTGCCGGCCGACCGGTTCTCGACCGCGAAGGAATTTGCGGATGCGCTGCAAGGTCGCGGCGGCGTCACCGCCGGCACCCAGGGAACTGCGGCGGCTGCACCGGCGGTCAGACGCGCTGGCGCTCGTGAACGGCTCCGTGATCCGGTGACGCTGACGTTGTCGGCGATCACTGTTGCTGCCGTCGCGGCGGCCGGAATGTTGGCCGCCCGGCGCGATCGCGCCGAGGCGCTGTCACCGATCCGGTTTGTGCTCGCTGCCCCGGACAGCCTGAAGCCCATCGATCATTACCCATGGCCCGCGGCGATATCGCCCGATGGCCGGGTCGTCGTGTATTCGGTCGGGCAGCGCGGCAGCGGCTCGATGTTCTACGCGCTGCGCACTGACCAGCTGGAGGCTCGTCCCATTCCAGGCACGAATGGCGCCTTCCAACCGTATTTCGCACCCGACGGACAGTGGCTGGCATTCCAGTCATCGGCGGGCGAACGGAAGATGCGACTGGACGGCAGCGCGCCAGTGACGATCTCCGTCGGAGGCAGTGCCAACGGCGCCGATTGGACGGTCAACGACGAGATCATCCTCGGCGCCACGCTGAGTTTCAGCGGCCTGGCGCGCGTCAGCGCCGCGGGCGGTGAGCCGGTGGAGTTCACTCATCCCGATACGTCGAAGCGCGAATGGCAACACGTGTGGCCGATCGCGGTCCCGGACGGGAAACACGTGGTGTTCACGATCTGGTATGGCGCACTGGCGGCGTCGCAGCTGGCCGTCGCGTCGATCGAGGACGGACGCACGCACGCACTCGGCATCAGGGGAATCCGGCCGCTGGCCGTTCTCGACGGGAAGCTGGTGTACGTGCAGGCCGACGGGACGGTGATGGCCGTCGGCCTGGATGCGCCTAACGGGCGCATCGTCGGCCGTCCCATTCCGGTTCACGACCCGGTGCCGGTGATGGCGGGAAACAACGGAAATTCCGGGATCTACGTGTCACGTGGCGGGATGGTTACGGCGCGCGGCAACGTCCAGACCCAGTTGACGTGGTTGTCGCTCGACGGTGGGCGTCGCGTGATCCTTCCCGAGCCACGCTCGTTTGCCGATCCGAGCCTGTCGCCTGACGAACGTCGAGTCGCCGTGCTCGTGACGGAAGACCGAAGGACCGACGTCTGGATCTACGATTTCACGACGTCAACGTTTTCACGCCTCACGTCTATCGGATCGGTCCTGTCCGTGGTGTGGTCTCCAGACGGGGCGCATGTGGTGTACGCGGCCCGCGGTGACAGTGCGCGAAGCGCATTCTGGCGCCAATCGGCCTCGGGTGGCTCCGCTGCCGAGAAACTCATTGAACTGCCTGAACTCGCCCCGGTCGCAACTATCTCTCCTGATTCGCGCTGGCTGGTCTACCAGGTCTACCACAACAACTCCTGGGACCTCAACAAGGCGGACCTCACTGCACGACCGGCGGCGTCCACTGCCTACGTGGCGACGGCCGCGAACGAACTGCCCCCGCGGTTCAGCCGGGACGGAAAGTGGGTCGCGTTCCTGACTGACGAATCCGGCAGGAACGAAGTGTACGTCCGGTCGTTCCCAGACCCCGTGGCGCGCGTACAGGTGTCGGCTGAGGGCGCACTGGAGCCAACGTGGTCGGACGATGGATCGAAGCTGTACTACCGATCCGGCAACTCCCTGCTTGTCGCGAGCGTCGAGTTTACTCCGACGTTCCGGGTTGTTCGTCGTGATACCCTGATCGTGGACGCGCAACTCCCGACGACGATCACCTTCGGCGTGTCATACGACATGGCTCGAGACGGGCGGAGGATCCTGTCACTGGCGCCCAGTCGCGATGACTTCCAGCTGGTCATATCGCCCAACTGGATCACGGAGTTCCGCGCCAGGATCGCCGCCAGCGAGGGTGGTAACCGGCGTTAGAGAACCAAAAACAGCAACACCCGGCGCGATTCGTATGATCCGTTTCGATTCGTGAGATCCGTATTTCAGGTGTTGCTCGTGGTCCCCGCACAAAGCAGAAGTGCACTCGGTCTAAAAAACGAGACCGAAGGTTAAGGGAATAAACTGCGCCTTGCTGAACCCGACCTTCCCCTGCTCGTAGGACGCGGCACCAACCCGGGCCTCGATGAATCCGCGAACGCCGCCTAACGCAAAGCGCAGGCCGGCGCCGGCATCGAACGTGAACTTCTTCGACGACTCTTCTTCGCCATCGGGCGTAAGCGCTTCGGGGACGGACATGTTGAGGATGCCGCCACCCGCCAGCACATACAGGCCTCCGCCCAGCGGCACTTCAATGTTGCCCATGAAGGCCATCATGTTCGTTACGTCATCGGCGCCCGGCGTCGCGAGGACGGGCTCCTTGAGCTTGAATTGCGTGAGCGAAAACTCGGGGCGCAGCGCGATCGGGAAGCCGGGAATATTGAAGATCAACGACGCATCAAAGTGCAAACCTGGGTCATGCAAATCACCAAGGTCTGCGGACGGGACCGTCAACCCTCCACTCACGACGAGGCTGATCGGCCGCGAACTTCCCGCCATTCCAGGAAACTGTGCGTGGACATTCGTTGCAAAGCCCGCAACACACACAATTCCGAAACCGAGCGCTCGTACCTTTCGCATGACATCCTCGCGTCTAGTGGATGAAAGTTCCGGAAACCTTATGACACGCACAGGACACCAATGTACGGCCTGATCGGCAAAATGACGTACTTCATGAAGCCAAGGCAGCAATCGCGAAAAGGCCGGCCGCTCATCGCTGGATTCAGCAACCGCGTAGAAACTACGCCGATCGGTGGCTACGGCTTGACGCGGGACGGGACGGACTGAGGCGTCCGTTCACGACATGGCCACCAGCGCTTGCCGAGCGCTGTGGCACTCGCGATTCTGCAAACCTCATGGCTTTGACACCGAGCGGCAAATTCGATCGATCCATCGTCGTCGGGCCCATCGCGCCCGCCGTCTGGCGGCTCGCCTGGCCGACGATGCTGCAGAACGCGTTCGGAGGATTGCAGGGCATCGTCGATCACGTGATGGTCGGGAATTTCGTCGGCTTCACCGGCAATGCGGCCATCGGTGTCTCATGGCAGATCTTCCTGGTCGTGATGGTGTTCGTAAGCTCGCTGTTCACGGGAATGGCCGTGCTGGTGGCGCGGTTTGCCGGTGCCGACGACCCGGAAAAGGTGAACCGGACGGTCGCACAGGCCATGATCACCGCTGCGATTCTCTCGGTCGCGGTCCTCGCGCCGATCGGGTGGTTTGCCGCTCCGGCGCTGCTCGACCTCGTGAATGCCGAACCGGCGGTGCAGGCGGAAGCCCTCCCGTTTCTCCGCATCATGTTCGTCGCCAGCATGGGGATGATGGTGTTCTTCATGCTTGGCGGTGCGTTGCGTGCGGCCGGCGATGCCCAGACTCCGTTGCGCCTTGGCGTGGCGATGACGCTGTTGAACATCGCGCTCAACCTGGTCCTGATTCCGGGATTCGGTCCGATCCCCCGACTCGGAACCACCGGTGCCGCCATCGGCACGACACTCGCCGGCACGCTCGTCAGCGGCTACGCAGTCTACAAATTGTGGCAGGGAGGATGGGTCATCTCGGTGCGCGACACGAGCTGGCGTCCTGACTGGACGATCATCCGCGCGCTGTTCCGCTTCGGTCTGCCGACGGGTGTGCAGGGCGTGGCGATGAATGTTGCCGGCGTCCTGCTGGTTCGATTCATCGGCTCACTCGACCAGAGCGCCGAAGCACAGGCTGCATACGCGGTCGGCTACACGGAGCTGTTTTCGCTGATCACCTGGACGTCGGTGGGTCTGATGGGTGCGTCCGCAGCCTACGCCGGCCAGAACCTCGGCGCGGGCCACCCCGATCGCGCGGTCGAAGGCGTCCGCGTCGCCTCGCGCATTGGTCTCGTCGTGTCGATCGTCGTCGCGATCATGTTCCTGACCGTGCCACGCCTCCTGCTGGCCGCGTTCGGAATGTCGGAACCCGCGGTCGTCGACATCGGCGTACAGCTCCTCAGGTTCCTCAGCGTGTCGGGCCTGTTCATTTCCGTGGCGCTGGTCTACACCGGCGGGCTACAGGGCACGGGGGACACGCGCGGGCCGCTGTACATCTCGATCGTGTCGCAGATCGTCGTCCCGTTAGGCATCTGCTCCGTCATCCAGGCGATGCGTGGACTGCACCCGGCGGACATCTGGACGGCGATTCTGATTGGCCACGCCATCCGCTGCGGGCTGAGCGTGATGCGGTTCAAGCAGGGAAAGTGGCGGGACATCCGTGTAGAAATAGAACCGGTGCGGACGTGACAGCGTGGTCTGCATGGTGAGCGGAGGTGGGATGTGGGATGTGGGAGGAACCGCGCAGGTCAAAAAAACCCGATCACGTCAGGTACGAAACTCCCATTGATTCAGTGTTGATCTGGGTCCTCCCACCTCCCACCTCCCACCTCCACCATCGAAAAAAGTGCGGCCTCCGGGGGCTCCGGAAGCCGCACCTGCGCGTCGAGGGTCTGCTTACCGGACGGCGCGCATCCTGATCCCTTCCAGCACTGCTCCGCCGCGGCCGCCTTCGCCTAACAACTCGAACGACACCGTGCGATCGATCGCGGGGACGGGTTGCCACAACCGGATCTGCCCAGTGAGCACACTATAGAAGCCCAGTTCCTTCGGGGGCGGTGCGGCCTGGCCGGCCGGCGCCGGCAGGCTGTGCGCGTACGTGCCATCCTCGAAGAATTCCCAGCGATGCGATGCATCGAGCTCGGGGTCTGTGTAGGCGAAATTCTGCCGGAACGTACCGATGGACTCGAACGGCGGTGTCCCACGAGTCCCGGCGGACACGCGCACGCCATTCTCGGCGGCCTCCCACGCTTCCGCGGCCATCTTGTTGCAGTCGTCTGCCCGCTTCGCCTCACCGTTCAGCTTGTAATACTCGGCGAGCATCAGGTGAATGCGTGCAGCGTCCTTGAGATCCCCGCGGCGGTGATACCGAATCAGGGTGAAGATCTCCTTCTCGAGTGTGCTGCTGGCGGTGGCCGGCAGTCCGGTCACATCGAAGCGCTCGACGCCTGACGCGCGCGGCGCGGACTGCGACTGGACGCTCACCGGAAGCGACAGGGCGAGGGCGAACAGGAGATGTCGGCAACGCATGGTGTCCTCCGACACGTGGATGGTGCACGCTAACCTTATCGATGG
The DNA here is from genome assembly GCA_035646395.1 of Gemmatimonadaceae bacterium. Taxonomy (GTDB): domain Bacteria; phylum Gemmatimonadota; class Gemmatimonadetes; order Gemmatimonadales; family Gemmatimonadaceae; genus JABWBJ01. The sequence continues at coordinate 33,062 of DASRPK010000311.1, forward strand.
TCGCTTCCCGTGCATCAGGAGACATGCCTGGGCCGCCGTCAGAGAATCCCCGGCGTGTCTGTCGGGGAAAGTGGAAACGCGTGTCGACGCCGTGCCGTGCACGTCAGGCAGCGTTTCGCCTCCGCCACGCCGCCTGACGTTTCCCCTATTCGGATCGTAGGGCGATCATCGGATCGACCCTGGCCGCGCGGCGCGCCGGGACCAGGCTGGCGAAAACCGACACCGCAACGAGCAGGGCACTCATCGAGAGGAACACCGTCGGGTCGCGCGGTGACAGTTCGAACAGCAGTCCTTCGAGAAGCCTCGCCGCCAGCAGCGCGATCGCGACACCGGCACCGAGGCCAGCGACGACCGGGATGACCCCGCGGATGACCGTTAGTCGCAGGAGGCTGGTACCAGTCGCACCTAACGCGACTCGCACTCCATACTCGTGCACGCGCTGGGCGACCGTGAAGGCGACGACACTGTACAGGCCGATCGCGGCAAGCACGAGCGACAGCGCGCCGAAGATGCTGAACATGGTTGCCCCAAGCGTCCATGACCGCGTCTGCCGGCCGAGCCGGTCCGCCAGCGGCCGCACTTCGGCGTACGGCATGTTGGGCCCTGCCGACTGGATCAATCGCCGCAGCGGTTCGGCAACTGTGGCCGGCTTGCGAGAAGTCCGGGCGATGAACGAAAACCCGAAAAACGAAACCGAACGGTCGTACACCGCGGGATCGAGCTGGTCCAGCGGTCGATAAATCATTGTCGTGGGTGTTTCCACCAGTCGTTGCCTTCGCGCGTTGGTTACGATGCCGACGACCGTGGTGCATGGCATCGTGTCCGCACCGATACGCACGCACTGCCCGATCGGGTTCTGGCCAGGCCAGAATGTTCGCGCCGCGGTTTCGTTGATCACCGTTACCGGTTCCGAGCCAACACGATCCGATTCCGTGAACAGGCGCCCGTCGAGAAGGCGAATCCCCAGCACCGTGAAATAATCCGGCGTGACCGCGTATTGGCTGGGGTTGTTCGTCTGGCTCGGCGGTTCACGCCCGGGGACGTAGAGGCTTGTTCCCCAGCCCATGCCGAAGGAAAGTCCCACCGATGTGGCGGCGGCCGTGATGCCCGGAACCTCGGTCGCGCGCTCCGTGATGCGACGGAACACCTCACGCGCTTCAGCGTTGCTCATGCCGACGCTGGCGTGCGCGACGCCCGCAACCAGCACGCGATCGATGTCGATGCCTAACGGTGTGTTCGCGACATTGCGCAGGCTGCGGACGAACAGCCCCGCGCCGGCGAGGAGGATGATGGCCAGTGCTGCCTGTCCGGCGAGAAGCGCCGCTCGAGTGACCGACCTGGCGGAGCCCCCTTCGCGCACGCCGGCCTTCAACGCTGAGGTGAGGTCTGGCTTGCTCGCCTGCAATGCCGGCAGCAGTGACGTCAGGAGGCCGGTGCCGATCGCGGCCAACGCCGTGAATCCCATAAGGCGCAGGTCGATCGCCGAGCCGCTCCAGGCGGTGTCGCCGAGGAGCATGCTCCGGATGAAGCCGGACGACCATTGTGCGCACAACAGCGCGCCCGCGCCGCCGATCAGCGACAGGATGAGCCCTTCCGCCAGCAATTGCCGCACCAGCCGCCCTCGCGTCACACCTAACGCGAGTCGTACCGCGATCTCGCGCCGCCGTCCGATGGCGCGGACCAGGAGCAGGTTCGCCACGTTGGCGCAGGCGATCAGCAGGACGATGATCGACACACCACCCAGCAATTGCGACACGCGCATCTCGGCGGAATGCGCGCTGAGGCCGAACGCCTTGATGGACTTCCCCGGGAGGATTGAGCTCAACTCGATCGACTGCGAATCGGGACTGGCGCGAAAACGCGGGCTCGGGTTCACGGCGGCGGCCACGCGTTCCCGCTCGCCGGCACGGAAGATCGCTGTCGCCTGCGCCGTGGCTCGCTCAGGATTCGCGTCAGGCTTCAGCCGCGCGATGACCGTGAGCCACTGCGAGTTGCGCGTCGTGGCCCAGTCCGGGCCTTTGGCGAATCGCAACCCATTCGCCGCGGCGATCGGAATCCACACATCGACGTCGCTCAGCTCGACTCCCGTGAATCCCTCCGGAGCAACGCCGACAATCGTAAAGCGATCAGTCCCCAGGTCGAGCGTCTTGCCGATCGCGTCATCACGTCCGCCGAACTGCCGCTGCCAGAACGCGTATCCGATCACCGCGAGTTGCTGGGGATTCGTGTCTCCCGCCTCGTCCTCCTGGAAGAACCGTCCCCGGTGGGGACGCACGCCTAACAACGGAAAGAAACCCGGACTGACTTGCGCACCCGGAATCCGGACGGCGGAGGCGCCGCGCCCGAGCGGGTAATACTCGCGATCAACGACGCTCGATGGTGTCGTGACGGCAACCTGCTCGAACTCACTGACGCCGGTCAGAAGGTCCTTGTAGAGCCGGTACGGTTGAGACGACTGGGCGTTCTGGCTCCCGAACCAGCGGGAGTGCACCTGGACGATGCGATCGACGTCCACGATGTGCGCCGGTGCGCGGAGCAGGAGGCGGTCGAGAATGCTGAACATGGTCACGTTCGCCCCGATCCCCAGCGAAAGCGTGATGATGACCATGGCCGCGAAGCCAGGTCGCAGCCGCAGGCCACGAACGGCGTAACGCAAATCCTGCCACACGAATTCCAACAGGCCCGCCCGTCCGGCCGCCGTCTTCGACATTTCGCTCTCCGTGGACAACGCTCGTTGCGTTTGACAGGGGTCGCAAAGGGGTCAGACACCTAAGCCTTAAGCCTAGGGGTCAGACACCTAAGCCTGGGGGTCACCTAGGGGTCAGACACCTTTGCGATTAGGTGTCTGACCCCTTCGACAGCAGCAACCTCCGGAGCGTTCCTCACCGGCGACGAGCGTCCTTGCGAGGCGCCGTCACCGCATCCCAATTAAGCATGCGCCGCGCACCGTCGGGCGTGGCGCTCATCGACCGTCCACCGATCAGGAGTTTGTTCATGCGTGCGTCGCGTCTTTCGCGCATCCTCTTGGCGTCCGCTATTGTGCTCGCCGCGCCGCTGTCGGCCCAGCAGGTCAACGCCGAGGCGCTGAGTCCCTTGACCTTCCGGCACATCGGGCCCGTCGGCAACCGTCTCACATCGGTGTCCGGCGTCGTCGGCGATCCGTTGACGTATTACGCCGGCGCCGCGTCCGGCGGGGTCTGGAAATCGACCGACGGCGGCATCATCTGGCGCCCCGTGTTCGACAAGCAGGATGCGCACGCCGCGGGCGCGCTGGCGGTTTCGACGTCCGACCCGTCGATCGTGTGGGTCGGCACGGGTGAACCACACATTCGCTCGAACGTCACCGTCGGCGACGGGGTGTACAAGTCGACCGACGCAGGCGCGTCGTGGACCAACATGGGACTCAAGGCGACGGGACGGATCAGCCGGGTGGTCATCCACCCGACGAATCCCGACATCGTCTACATCGCGTCGTTAGGTCATGCGCACGGGCCACAGCGCGAGCGCGGCATCTACCGGACAAAAGACGGCGGCAAGACCTGGGAGCACGTGCTGTTCGTCAACGAAAACGTCGGCGCGTCGTCGCTTGTCATGGACCCGAACAACCCGCGCATCCTGTTCGCCGGCATGTGGGAGATCGTGTACAACACGTGGGGACGCGAAAGTGGTGGACCCGGAAGCGGCATCCACATGTCGCGCGACGGCGGCGATACCTGGACCAAACTGCAGGGGAATGGACTGCCTCGCCTGCCCGTGGGAAAAATCGACGTCTGTATGACGCCGGCGGACTCGCGCCGCATCTATGCGCTGATCGAGACGGGGGATGGCGTGCCCTGGAAAGGGCAGCCCACGGAAAGCGGTGAGCTCTGGCGCTCCGACAACGGTGGTCAGACGTGGCAGCTCATGTCTCATGATCGCAACTTCGGCGGCCGCACCGGCTACTACAACCAGTGCCGCGTGTCGACCGATGATCCGGACGAAGCGTATTTCCTCACCGCGTCGTTCGTGAAGACGATTGATGGCGGACGGACCGGCCAGAACCAGGGTGGACTGCGCAGTCCCGGCGGCGACCATCACGACCTCTGGATCGATCCGAAAAACGCCAACCGCATGATTGGCGGCAATGACCAGGGGTTAGGCATTACGCTCAATCGCGGCGAGACCTGGCATCGCGTACATCTTCCGATCGCGCAGATGTATCACGTGACGGTGGACAAGGCGATTCCATACAACGTGATGGGGAATCGGCAGGACGGGCCGTCGACGCGCGGGCCGAGCAATTCGCTGTATGGTGGTGGGATTGCGCGGGGTGACTGGTTTGCGGTCGGCGGCGGCGAGAGCGGATTCGCGACACCGGATCCCTCGGACCCTAACGTGGTCTGGTCCAGTGCATCGGGCTCGGGTGCGCGCGGCGGCATTGTCACGCGCATGGACGTTCGCACGCGGCACGTCCGGAACGTCGAGGTCTGGCCGCAGAGTACGGGCGGTTGGCCGGCGGAGTCGTTGAAGTACCGCTTCCAATGGACGTTCCCGGTGCTGTTTTCGCCGCACGATCCCAACACGTTGTTCGTGACGAGCCAGCACGTGCATCGCACGACGAATGGCGGCCAGAGCTGGCAGGTGATCAGCCCCGATCTTTCGACGAACAACAAGGAGCGGCAGAAGATCTCCGGTGGTCTTACTCCCGATAACATCGGCGTCGAATACTGCTGCGTGATTTACGCGTTTGATGAATCTCCGGCGCAGAAGGGGGTGTTCTACGCGGGCACGAACGACGGCAAAGTGCACGTCAGCCAGAACAACGGCGGCTCATGGCAGGACGTCACCGCGAACCTGCCGGGCGCACCAAAGGATGGCGTCGTGCGCGGCATCGACGCGTCGAAGTGGAGCGCAGGAAAGGCATACCTCGTCATCGAAGGCCACGAAGTCGGCGATTTCAAGGCGTACGCCTATCGCACCGCGGACTTCGGGCGCACGTGGAAGCTCATCACCACCGGCATCCCCGAACATCCCAACAGCTTCACGCGCAGTATCCAGGAAGATCCCGTGCGCCAGGGACTGCTATACCTCGGCACTGAAAACCGCGTCTACGTGTCGTTCAACGACGGCGACAGCTGGCAGCCGTTCATCAACAACCTGCCGCCGGTGCCGATGTACGACATCAAGGTCCAGGAACACTTCAATGATCTTGTCATCGGCACATACGGGCGCGGCTTCTGGATCATGGATGACCTGACGCCGCTGCAGCAGCTCACGCCCCAGGTCGCCGGGTCGGCGGCACACCTGTTCAAGCCGCGCGACGCGTATCGGTTCGTGCAGAAGACGCAGCCGATGACGATGCCGAACGACATGACCGCCGGCCAGAATCCCGACTTCGGCGCGTACATCAACTACTGGTTAGGCAGCGCGCCACGCGGCAACGTCACAATCCGTATCACCGATGCCACCGGAACTGTGGTGCGCACCATGCCCGGCACGCGTGATCGCGGCATCAACCGGGTGCTCTGGAATCTCCAGGACACACCGTCGGTACCGATCCGCCTGCGCACCACGCCGCTGTACGCCGATTGGGTCGATCTCGGCCCGAATCGTGTGCGCAGTGGTGGCAACGGCGTCGCATTGCTCCAGCCGCCGGGTACGTACACGGTCACGCTGGAAGTGGATGGCCGCACGTTCACGCAGCCGCTGCGAGTGCTGAAAGACCCGAACTCGGCTGGGACCGATGCCGACATCGCCGCGCAATTGTCTGCGCTCAAGCTGATGCGGGCTGATCACGACTCGGCGGCTTCAGCGATCAATCGCATCGAGTGGACGCGCCGGCAGCTTCTGGACCTCGAGGCGATTTTGCGTGATCAGGGCGGAACCGGTGCGGCGGAGATTCTGCAGCAGAGTTCAGCGCTGTCGCGGAAGCTGATCGGGGTGGAGGAGAACCTGATTCAGCTTCGTGTGACGGGCACAGGGCAGGACGGCGTCAGGTGGCCGGCGCAGGTCTCGGAACGGTTACGGTACCTGATTGGCAACACGGCGACAGGCGATTACAAGCCGACCGACCAGACTGGCGAAGTGCATCAGGTACTCAAGCTTCAGCTTGAGGAAGCTCGGCGGAATCTGCAGCTGATCCTGCAAACCGATATTCCGGCGCTGAATCGATTGCTTCAAGCGAGGAACCTGCCTGGAATCATCCTGAACTAGGAAACAAGCACCGGAGGCTCGCACCTAACGGGAGGCCGCTATGTCTCAACGAGCGATGTTGCTGATTCTCGGGCTGGCCGTAGTTAGTTCAGCCGAGGGTCAACGCGGACAGAAACTCAAACTCGGAGCACCGGACGGTCAGCTTGCAGCCGAATTCAGTCAAGTCACTTCAATCCGTGAGCTCTCGGACGGACGCGTTCTCATCACGGACAGTCGCGAGGGCCGCGTGTTGCTCGGTGACTTTGCCACAAGCGCCGTAACACCCGTAGGACGAACAGGTCGCGGCCCCGGGGAGTACACCGGGACGACGCTGCTAATGCCTGTTGGTGGAGATTCCAGTATCATGCTCGATCTGTCGCGCAGATGGATTCTCTTTCATCAAGGTCGCATCGTCGGTGACTTGCCCCCCGACGCACCTGTTGCCCGAGAAGCGCGGGGTTTCATACACGGAGCCGATACGATAGGCCGCGTTCTGATTTTCAGGAGCCGTCCCGGATCGACCCCCCAACGCACCGAGTCCACTGATTCCCTGCTGGCGGTCCTCGTTGATAGAGAGACGGCGCGTGCCGAAACGGTCGCTGTAATGCGGGCTGTGCCCTCGGAGACTCGTACGATCGCGCAGGGCGGTGGAACGATGACTGCCAGGACCTTCAAGCCGTTCGCAACTGGAGAAACGGCGGCGTTGTTCCCCGACGGCTGGATTGCAATCGCCCGGCTCGATCCATACCGAATCGATTGGCGTTCTGCCGATGGTCGAATCACGCAGGGCCAGTCATTGCAAAGCGTGTTGCCCGCCGTGGTCGAAGCTGATCGAAACGCATTTCGTGAAGCAAATCCTCCACCGCGGGGGCGCCCTCCGCTTTTTGATTTCGATGACTTTCCGCAGCGACTCCCGCCCTTCGAATACAGAGCCCCCGGCGACCCAGCAGTGTTCGCCTCGCCGGATGGACGCATCGTAGTACGGCGGACGGTTGCCGGGTCCCAACCGGATAACAGTTATGACATTGTTGATCGAACCGGAACTCTCGTTGGGACGCTGGCAGTCGGCAAACGACAGCGCGCCGTGGGATTTGGTGCCAAGTGGGTCTACATCGTGACGCGCGACGTTGATGACATCCAACGCATAACACGTCACCGTTGGCCCTCCTGAAACCCAGCGTGAGAACAAATGGAACCGACCGCGATGCGGTCTGGGCGGCAAGATCGACTCCGACGGACTTCAACGGCGATTCCAAAGATCACTGACGCAGCGGCTGTAGGGGACCGGAGCAAACCTCGTTTTTCCCTGCGACCTCCGTGTTAATGATCTTATCCGCGTCAATCAAAGGTCCGTGAGCGCCCTGATCGGCGGTACCCGGGCCGCCCGGCGGGCGGGAATCCACGCCGCGCCTAACGCCACGCCCAGCAGGGCCAGCGCACCGACCACGAAGGCCAGAGGGTCGCGCGCGTCAATCGAAAACAGCATCGAGGCCAGGGCGCTCGTCGCCCAGTATGCCGCGACGCCGCCAACGAGGATGCCGATCCCCGCCAATGCCGCCGCATGACGCACCACCAGACCCACGACACTCCCGGCCGACGCACCTAACGCCATACGCACGCCGATTTCCTGGGTACGCTGACTGACGAAAAACGCGATCACTCCATAGATCCCGATCGCGGCAAGTAGCAGCCCGGTCAAGCCGAGGCAAGTCAGCAGCAGGGTGTTGAAGCGGCGGGTCGCCGTCGATTGCGACAACACGTTGTCCATGGTCTGGACATCGTATGCCGGCAACTCGGGATCCACATTTCGCAGCGCCGCACGCATCGGAGCCGTGACCGAGATTCCGGGGCGCGACTTGGCGATGAACGTCATCGATCGATTATAGGAGGCCCACGCGTTGGACGGGGCCTGCGTCATCGGCATATAGATCTCGGGGGGCGACTCGTTCTCCCGCCCGAACGCGCGCACATCGCCGCTGACTCCGACAATTTCACGCCACTCAGGCAGCGTGTCGCGCGTCCATCCGGAGATTCGTTTCCCAATGGGATTTTCGTCGCCAAAGGTGCGGCGGGCGAACGTTTCATTCACCACAATCACACTCGGAGCACCGGCAGCGAGATCACTGGCCTTCAGGCTCCGACCTTTGGTGATTGGTATCCTGATGGTCTCGAAGTACTGGTCCGTCACGAGCCTGACGTGTCCGATCAACAGGTCCTTGGGATTGAACGGACGCCCATCGACGCGAACTCCGATATCGATGCTGGCTCCCCACATCGGCACCCTCGTGCCGGCCGCCGCAACCTCCACACCAGGTACTCCGCGAACCTGCTCCAGGATGCGCGCGAATCCGGCTTGCACGGCTTCCGCACTGTCGTAACGAAGCGCCGGCAGCGCCACGCGCATCATCGTCACGTTGCGGGGATCAAATCCAGGTTCCACGCGCTGCAGGAGGTACGCGCTGCGGAGCAGGAGACCGGCGCTCACCAGGAGCACCAGCGCCACCGCCATCTCTGCCACGATCAACGTGCCCCGCACCCGATCGCGAATCACGCCTCGCGAGCCGCGGCCTCCGTCGCGCAGTTCAGACTGGAGGTCGACGCGGGTTGCTCGAAACGCGGGCACGAGCCCGAAGACGACACCACACAGTAGTGTAGCGGCGATCGCAAACCCGAGGACTTGCCAGTTCAACCCGGCCTCGTCGAGTCGAGGGACACCAGCGGGTCCCATCCCCACGAAAAAGCGGATTCCGACCTTCGCGACGATGATCCCGGCCAGTCCCCCCGCGGTCGCCAATAACAAGCTCTCGGTCAACAACTGCCTGACGAGTCGGGCGCGCGCGCCACCCAAGGCACCCCGGATCGCGATTTCCTTGCGTCGCGCCGTTGCCCGTGCCAGCAGCAGGCTGATCACGTTCACGCATCCGATGAGCAGCACAAATGTCACGGCGCCGAGCAGTACCCAGAGCTGTGTGTCCCACCCGTCGACGAGGAGAGAGCCATACGAAACGACCTGCACACCGCGCTCGTTCATCTCGTCAGGCGCGCGTTGCCGGATGCCTTCCGTAATGGTGGCGAGATCAGCCTGGGCCTGCTCGATGTTCGCACCGGGTTTGAGCTTGCCGAAGACGGTGAACATGTGCGCGCCATAATTACTCGCCTGCTCAGTCGTGATGGCGAACGGAGTCCAGAGTCGCTCGTCGAACTCCGTCATCGTGAAGTTCGCGGGCGCGACGCCAACGACGGTGTGCGGCTCGCCACCCAGCCGGACCTGGCGGCCGATGATTGCCGAGTCAGCATTGAACCGCGCGACCCAGAGCGGGTGACTCAATACCGTCACGCGCGAATCCGCGTTTTCCTCAGGAAGGAAGTAGCGGCCGAGTGCAGGTCGCACGTAGAGAACCTCGAAGAAGCTCGGCGTCACGCGTGCTGCCCGCAGCCGTTCCGGTTCTCCTTCGGTCAGGTTGATGGTGCGCAATTGCCAGATCGATGTTCTCTCGACCGTGCGTGACTGGTTTGTCCAATCCGTAACGTGTCCGCCGGAGGCGCTGCCTCGACCGCCCCGAAATGTCTCGGCGATCAGGACGACTCGATCAGCATCGCGATAGGGCAGCGGCCGGAGCAGCACGGCGTTGACGATGCTGAAGACGGCGGTCGTTGCACCGATTCCGAGCGCCAGCGTCAGCATGATGGCGCTCGTAAACGTTGGATGCGCGCGCATCAGGCGCAGCGCATAGATCGCATCCTGCTTCAGGACATCGAGCGTTTCGAGCCGTCGCATTTCCGTCTCCAGCTTCAGGGCCTCTTCAATGCATTCGTCCTTCACTCGCGGCATGTCGCCGAACAGTCGCATCGCTTCCTGCTGCGCGACGTTCCGATCCAGGCCTGTGGCCACGAGGTCGTCAACACGCTCCTGCATGTGAAACGCGAGCTCGTCATCGACGTCGGCGCGGACGTCGGGACGCCAGAAGCGCAGGTATCGTCGCCACTTGGGACTCATCGCGGATTCAGCCCTGCGCCACGTTAGGCAGGCGACGGCGCGTCGGCGGACGACAAAACGCGACCGACCGCGGTGGCAAAGTCCGTCCAGGTCACGACATGGGCGGTGAGCACGCGACGTCCCTTCGGTGTGAGGCGGTAGTACTTCGCCTTTCTATTCTTCTCCGATATGCCCCACTCGGCGTCGATGAGACCCTTGCGCTCCAGGCGATACAGGGCAGGATAGAGCGACCCTTCCTCGATCCGCAGCGCGTCGCCGCCCTGATCCATGATCCAGCGTCCGATGCCATAGCCATGCAACCGCCCCCAGGACAGCGTCTTGAGGATCATGACTTCGAGTGTGCCGTGCAGAAGTTCGTTCTTCATCGTTCCCTATGATTATCTAGGCATAAGATGGAACTGCTTACCTAGATAATCAAGGGGGCGAGTGGCCTACCATGTCCTGTGCATTCCCACCAGTCGATGCCCGCTGCCAACACCTGCTTGCGAGTGACCACCGCAAATCACATATCACCGGGTGCCTGACGAACTCCCCAATAGCGTCATAGCCGGTCGCTATCGCGTAAGCCATGAGATCGGCCGCGGCGGCATGGCCACCGTGTATCGGGCACACGACGTGAAACACGATCGCGACGTAGCGCTCAAGGTCCTGAGCCCCGACCTCCCAGCGTCGCTCGGCACTGAACGGTTCCTGCGCGAAATTGCATTCACCGCCCGGCTTGACCACCCGCACATCCTGCCGCTGCTGGATTCCGGGGAAAGCGACGGGCTGCTGTACTACGTGATGCCGCTCGTTGAGGGTGAGTCGCTACGCGACCGGCTGATGCGGGAGAAGCAACTGCCGATCGACGAAGCGCTTCAGATCACGCGGGAAATCGCGAGCGCCCTGAGTCATGCGCACAGCCACGGCGTTTTGCATCGCGACATCAAGCCGGAAAACATCATGCTGAGCGGTGGCCATGCGCGCGTCGCCGACTTTGGCATTGGCCGCGCTTTATCGGCGACCGTTGCCGACAACCTCACCGTGACGGGACTCGCGATCGGCACGCCGATCTACATGAGCCCCGAACAGGCGAGCGGAGCGACCGACGTCGACGCGAGAGCCGACGTCTACAGTCTCGCGTCGGTGTTGTATGAGATGCTCGCCGGCCAGCCGCCGTACAGCGCGCCAAACACCGCGGCCCTCCTCGCGCGCAAATCACTGGAGCCGATGCCGCCGCTCCGCACGACGCGAGGCCCGGTCCCGCCTGGTGTGGAGCAGGCGATCGCGAAGGCGCTTTCACGCGTTCCGGCCGATCGCTTCGCGTCAGCGCGCGAGTTCGCCCACGCGCTCGACGGCAAGTCAATGACTCCGACAGCGAGTCGACGCTTGCGCGCACCGGCAGTGGCGATGCTCGCACTTCTCGTGCTCGGAGCGATTGCCGTCGTTGCGGACATTGGAGACGTGCGCACTCGCGTGATGGGCAGCGTAGCTACCGACCGAATCGCGACCCTGGCGGTGCTGCCGCTGGAGAATCTTTCCGGCGACACTCAACAGGATTTCCTGGCGGCGGGCATGCACGAGGCCCTCATCACGGGGTTGGGCAAGTTGCGAGGCCTCGAACGCGTGACGGCTCGTTCATCAGTGTTGCGCTATCAGAAGACGGACCGGACGCCGCCGCAGATCGGTGAGGAACTGAACGTCGATGCCATTATTACGGGAAGCGTCACGCGTGCCGGCGACATCGTGCGCGTCACCGCCAACCTGATGCGCGCGCAGAACGAAGAACCCGTGTGGTCGCGTGCCTTCGAGCGGGAGCTGCGCGACGTACTGTCCCTGCAGAACGAAATCGTTGCGGCCATCGCCCGGGAGGTCCAACTCGAGCTCTCGCCCGTCGAGCAAGCGGGGTTGCGGCGTGCTCGAGCAGTCAATCCCGCAGCGTACCAGTTGTACCTGAAGGGGTGGCTGCAGATGACGTCGTTTACGCCCGAGGGATTCGAGAACGCGTTACGCCTTCACCGAGAGGCCATCGCCATTGACCCTAACGAGGCATTGGCATACGCCGGCCTCGCCGAGGTGTACGGGCTTCTCGAGATCTTCCGTCCCAGTGCCTCGAGAAGCGATGCCGAGCGTGCCAGGGCGGCCGCACTGAAGGCCATCGAGCTGGACCCGACACTGGCACAGGCGCACGTCGCGTTAGGCAACTTCAGGATCGGCAAGGAGTGGGACTACCGGGGCGCGGAAGCGAGCTATAAGCGCGCCCTGGAGCTCAACCCCAACCATGCCGACGCGCATATCAGCTACGCGATCTACCAGAGCATCTTCGGAGATCAGGGCGCTGCGATCGCGGAATACAAACGTGGAATCGAGCTGGATCCGTTTTCGCCTCTGTATACCGCGTGGCTCGCGGGAACCTACTGGGAGTTCTCCAGACCCGACGATGCCATTCGTGAAGCGCAAAAGGCCCTTGTCCTTCAGCCCGATTTCCCGGTTGCGCTCTTCGTGCTTGGTCTGAGCTACGCCGACAAGAAGCGGTTCGACGACGCGATCGCAACTCACCAGCGGGGATTGGACCTCTATCCGACGCACGGATTTTCGTGGACGCTCGCTGCCACCTATGCGCTCGCCGGCAGAAAGACGGACGCGCGCAACATCATGGCGCAGTTGGATTCGGGTAAGCATACCGATGTTGCCCACCCGTGGTTCATAGCCGCTGCCTACACAGCGATGGGCGAACTCGACCGCGCCCTGGACTGGCTGGAACGGGCATACGAGGAGCGCAGTCTGTTCCTGTGCAATCTGGGGCGCGATCGCGCCGCGGGCTTCGACATCCGCCCACTGCATGGTCATCCGCGCTACGTGGCACTGCTCCGCAAGGTGAACCTCGCGAAGTAATCCGGCGTCTACGCAGGCATCGGAGTCGACGGTTCAGGTACGCGGAACTATCTTCGGCGAACCCCCCAACCCCGCGCTCGGCGCTCCCCGCTGAGTGCATCGCCCCACGGACAATGCGAGTCCTGACAACAACTCTGCTCCTCACGGTATCCGTTGCCGCCCCGGCCCAGAACAACAGCTACGGCAATCCCGAGAAGCGCCCGCCGCGGCCCACGTCGGCGACCATCAGCGAAGCCGACCTCATGTCTCGGCTCTACGTTTTCGCCGATGACTCCATGGAAGGTCGGAACGCACCGCTGCCCAGCAACGCGCGCGGGACCGCCTACATCGTCCGCGAGCTGCAACGGCTGAAGATCGCGCCGGCAGGTTACCTCGGCTCCTATTATCAGACGCTCCCGTACGTCTCCCGCTCACTGTCGCCACGCACAAGCCTGACGATCAACGGCGAGCCGCTCCGGTTAGGCACCGACTTCACCGTGACATCGCGCGGTGCCACCAAGATCGTCGACAGCGCACAGGTCATCTTCGCCGGCGTCTCGAGTAACGCCGACCAGATGATCCTGCCTGAGTGGGCGGCAAATCGATTCGTCATCGTTATGCCGCCACCTCCAGCGGCAACGACCGACGCACCCGCAGGTGGGCGTGGTGCCGGAGGTGGTGGCGGTCGCGGCGGTGTTGGTGGAGGCACCGCGGCGCCGGTGAACGTGACCACTCGCTACGCTGGAGCGGTTGCCATCGCCACCGTGGTGCCTGACGTGAACAACCCGCCGGCGACTGGTGGCTTCGGTGGTCGTGGTGGCGGTGGTGGAAGAGGTGGCGCCGCTGGACCACAGAATGTCCTGAACGATCTCAGCGCCCCTCGCGTGGCTGCGCAGTACTACATCACGCCCGCCGCCGCAGCCAAGCTGCTCGGCCGTCCAGTCGAGGGGGCAGGGCCGGGTACAATGAATGGTATCGTCAACGCCACGGTCTTCTATGATGACGTCGACATCCCGCACGCGTCCAACGTCCTCGCGATCATCCCGGGCAGCGATCCTGTGCTGAAAAACGAATACGTGGTGATCAGCGCGCATAACGATCACGTTGGCATCACCGGCCCGACTGCGCAGGGCGTATCGACCGCGGTTGATCATGATTCGCTCCGCACGGCGCGGCTGGCGAACCTTCGCATGCAGATGCAGGGCGGGGAGCTCGTCGCATTGCCGGCCGGCACAACGGTCACCGTCAACCTGGACAGCCTGCGGCGCATCCGTCCGCCGCGTCGTGATTCCATTCGCAACGGCGCCGACGATGACGGCTCGGGTTCGATGGGCGTGCTCGAAATCGCCGAAGCGATTGCAGCCATGCCGGTGAAACCGAAACGATCGACCGTCTTCGCCTGGTGGACCGCCGAAGAAGACGGCCTCGTTGGCTCGCGCTGGTGGACCGACAATCCGACGGTGCCGCTCAACCAGGTTGTGTCCAACATCAACATGGACATGATCGGCCGCGGCCGTGCCGAAGACGTTCCCGGCGGCGGCCCGGACTACCTCGGCTTCCTCGGCGCCGACCGGCTCTCGACCGCGTTAGGTGAACGGGTGCACGCCATCAACAGGCGGCAGTCGAATCCGTTGCGTCTCGACAACCGCTTCGACTGGCCGATCGCCTGGCCGGGGTACAACAACCTGTATGGTCGAAGCGATCACGCGAATTTCTCGCGCTACAACATCCCGATCGTCTTCTTCTTCACCGGGCTGCACGCCGATTATCACCAGGTGACGGACGAGCCGCAGTACATCGACTATCCGCACTACACCCGGATCGTGAACTACGTGAAGGACCTGACGATCGATGTGGCGAACCTTCCCACGCGTCCGAAAGTCGATCGTTCGGGAGCAATTCCGCCGAGACCGATAAAGCAATAGGGTGCAACAGGGTGCGGAGGGTGCACAGGGTGCGAACCGGCACGTTCGCACCCTACGCACCCAATGCACCCTGCGCACCCTTCCGTTACTTCTCCTTCGACGCCACAAAATGGGAGAAAACTGATTACACGGAAACCGCTGTAATCGGTCTTCTCCCACATCTACCATCCCACGTCCCACAGTCTGCTACCGCTCCCACGTCGCAAGGGCCCGCATGCGTTCTACCATCTTCACGAACTCCGCGCGGTAGCCGCCGACGTCTTCTCCAAGCGCGCTACGTGCGAGCTCACTCACCTGGTCGAGTGTCGCCGAACCACGGTGCTCGGATTCACGCAGAATCATGCCGAATGCCGCCACGGACGCCGCAAATCTCAGGTCGACGGAGCCCTCGGTCGGACGCGACGCTCGTACCACATGATCCAGCCAACGGCTGGTACTCGCGTCAGGCAGCTTGTATCGCAGCTTCACGTACATGAGCTCATCAGCCGGGCCGGTACCCACAGCTCCCGACTGGTAGCGCAGCGGCTCGCTTGCCGTTGAGCGTTCACGTGATCCCTTCGGAACGACTTCGTACAACGCGGTGACGGAATGACCGGCGCCGATTTCCCCGGCATCTTTCCGGTCATTGTCGAAGTCTTCCTTCTGGAGCATGCGGTTCTCGTAGCCGATCAATCGGTATGATTCAACGCGCTGCGGATTGAACTCGACCTGGATCTTTACGTCCTTCGCGAGCGTCAACAGCGTTCCGGCCATCTCGTCCACGAGAACCTTACGCGCCTCGGCGAGGTCATCGATGTATGCGTAGTTCCCGTTTCCCTTGTCGGCCAGCTTTTCCATCTTCGAATCCTTGTAGTTGCCCATGCCGAAGCCGAGGACCGAGAGGAACGTGCCCTGTTCGCGTTTCTCCTCGATGAGCCGTTCCATCTCCGCGTCGCTCGAGGCGCCGACGTTGAAGTCCCCGTCGGTGGCAAGGATGACACGGTTGTTGCCGTCAGCCAGGTGGTTTCTGCGGGCGACGTCGTAGGCGAGCCTGATGCCCGCTCCGCCTGCGGTCGAGCCGCCGGCGTGCAGCCGGTCCAGCGCTCCAAGTATTTCTTCCTTGCGGTCACCGGAAGTCGGCGGCAGCACCAGTCCCGCGGCACCGGCGTAGACGACCATCGCCACCCGATCCTGCTCCCGCAACTGCCTGACGAGTAGCTTCAGCGATTCCTTCACTAGCGGCAGCTTGAAGGGATCATTCATCGATCCCGAGACATCGATCAGGAACACCAGGTTGCTCGCCGGCAAGGATTCCGGGGACAGTCGACGCGCCTGGAGACCGATGCGTACCAGCAGGTGGTCGGCATGCCACGGCGTGTGCGCCACTTCGGTCGTCACGGAGAATGGATGCCGCTTGTCCGGCTCCGGGTACTCGTACGCGAAGTAGTTCACGAGCTCCTCGATGCGCACGGCATCCTTGGGCGGACGCTGGCCGCTGGTCACGAAGCGCCTGACATTGGAATAGGAAGCACGATCCACGTCGACGGAGAACGTCGACAGCGGGTTGGCGCGGGCGCCAAGGAACGGATTGTCGACGATCCGGTCGTACGACTCGGTGTTGTCCACCGGGCGATAGCGACCAGGGAGGTGTTGCGGCGGAGGAGCGACCGTCGCGTTCCCAGGCGAGATGGTGAACGCGAGTTGCTTCATCTCCGCTGCGCTTCCCGTGCCGGTGACGACGACTTCGGACAACCGGTTTACATCCTGCGCCAGGACGAAATCAGCTGCGACGCTGTCGGCGTAGAGCCTTACGGTCCGAGTCTCGGGGCGAAAACCAATCGCGCGCACCTGGATCGAGACTTCCTGTCCGCGCAGGCGGACAGGCGCGAGGATGCGGTACGCGCCGCTCGCATCCGTGCCGACGCTGATACCGGCATCAGGGATTCTGACATTCGCCGCTTGAATGCCCATTGCGGTTCCGGCGGCGGTAACACGCCCGGTCACGATGACGCCCTGTTGTCCCTGGTTAGGCGTAAGGAACAACAGCGGGAGGGCGAGGCTGACGAAGGCAGTTTTCATGGGGACCTCCACGAATGGGGTAATCGATCGTCCCGTGACGTCATGTCACTGGGATGAATCCCAATCTGGGGGTTCCGGACGTTCTGAACAGCCGGCCAGGCGACGGCTTCGTTCAGTCACGCGGTCGAGGAGACACGGCAGCGGTTCGTGGTGACGGACCGCAGCGCCGTTAGGCGATGCTGAGCGCCCTATGGTCGTCGCAGCGTTGAATCAATGTCGCCAATGAAAATGCGGTTCATATCGTCACTCCGCGCGGAGAGCCATGGCCGGGTCAATGCGACTGGCGCGCCATGCGGGAACAGCCGAGGCACAGAGCGCCGCCGCCGCAAGCGTGATCGCGGCCAGCAGGAAGGGCATTGCGGATCGCACGGTCGTGTTGAACATCAGTGATTGCACGGCGACGCTGGCAAACCAGCTGGCGAGACCGCCTAACGCGAGCCCCACGCCAACGATCGCCAGCCCTTCCCCGACGACGAGCCTGACGAGGTCCCCGGCCCGCGCGCCCAGTGCGGAACGGATACCCAGCTCGCTCTTCCGTTGCGCGACACTGAAGGCGAGGATGCCGAACAGGCCGACGCCAGCAAGGATGATGGCCAGCAACGCAAAGACACCGAACATGGTCGTGCCCAGCTTGAGCGGGCGGTAGTCGGTATCGAGCATCTGCGAGAGCGGGCGGGTCTCGACGGTGGAAAGGTCGCTTCGCACGTCACGCAAAACGTTATGCAGCGAGGCCTGGAGCGCGGCGCGGTCACCCGATACCCTGACGACAAGATAGGCGCCAAGCTCATCGAGCTCCGGATCCGCTGTCGGGAGCAACGCCGCCGGCGGCGCCTCTTCCCGGATCGATC
>DASRPK010000312.1:0-5436 GCA_035646395.1 Gemmatimonadaceae bacterium
CTAACGGCGTGCTCTAACGGCGTGTTCTAACGGCGTGTTCTAACGGCGTGTTCTAACGGCGTGTTCTAACGGCGTGCTCTGACGGCGTGGCGTAACAGCGCCCGGGGGCGTGGGACCTTACTAACCCGTGCTGCCGAAGCCTCCAACGCCCCTCGCGGTCTCGCCTATCGCCTCGCTCTCGACCAGCTCTGGCGCCTCGTGGCGCGCGAAGACCAGCTGGGCGATGCGCTCGCCGCGCCGGATCGTGAACGCGTCCTGCCCGCCATTCTGCAGGATGATCCTGAGCTCGCCCCGATAGTCGGCGTCGATGGTGCCTGGCGCGTTAGGCAGGGTGATGCCGTGCTTGAGCGCCAGACCAGAACGCGGGCGTACCTGCATCTCGAAGCCCTCCGGGATCTCGAAGGAGAGCCCGGTCCCTACTGCGCGCCGTTCGCCAGGGGTCAGAACGAAATCGGGTTCTGCCGAGGCAACGTCGTATCCCGCTGAGTGCGCGGTTTGACGCGCCGGAAGAGGCAGATCGGGATTGGAGGCGAGGCGGGCGAGGCGTATGATCACTTTTCTTCACGCTGCGTGCTGATTGCTGATTGCTGCTGCTTATGCATCGTACTGGAGCTGGTGCCAGTGCTCCAGCACCAGCAGTAAGCAGCAGCCGCAGCAATCAGCAATCAGCACGCAGCAATTAGTTGAGCAGTTTGGAGGGATCATGCAGCTCCATCCCAAACGCTTCCGCGACGCCCGGGTACGTCACCTTGCCGTCCGTGATGTTAAGCCCCTTGAGCAGCGCGTTGTTGTCGCGCATGGCGCGCTTCCAGCCCTTCCCCGCCAACTGCATCGCGTACGGCAGCGTCGCGTTGGTGAGGGCCAGTGTGGACGTACGTGGCACGCCACCGGGCATGTTCGCCACGCCGTAGTGGATGACCCCGTCGACCACGTATGTTGGGTCCTCGTGCGTCGTCGGCTTGATCGTCTCCACGCAACCGCCCTGGTCCACTGCCACGTCAACGATCACCGAGCCGTTCTTCATCCGCTTCAGGTCCTCACGACGGATCAGCTTTGGCGCTTTTGCGCCTGGAATCAGCACGCCACCGACGACCAGGTCTGCCGTCTCTATCGCGTCGAGGATGTTGTGGCGGTTCGAGTGGATGAGCTGCACGTTGGCCGGCATCACGTCGGACAGGTAACGCAACCGCTCGAGCGAAAGGTCCAGGATCACGACGCGGGCGCCCATGCCGGCGGCGATCTTTGCCGCGTTGATTCCGACAATGCCGCCGCCCAGGATGACCACCTTGGCCGGCGGTACCCCGGGCACCCCGCCTAACAACACGCCCCGTCCGCCGTAGAGCTTCTCCAGGTACTTCGCGCCCTCCTGCACCGCCATCCGTCCCGCCACCTCGGACATCGGGATCAGCAGGGGCAGATCCCGGTTCGGCATTTCCACTGTCTCGTACGCGACGCAGGTAGCACCGCTGTCGAGATGCGCCCTGGTGAGTTCCTCGTCGGCCGCGAAGTGGAAGTATGTGAAGATGAGCTGGCCCTTCTTCATGCGTTTCCATTCGGAAGCAATCGGCTCCTTCACCTTCATGATCATGTCCGACGCGGCCCACACCGTGTCGGCGTCCGGGCCGATCTTCGCGCCGGCCGCGAGGTATTGCGCATCCTCGAACCCGCTGCCCTCACCCGCGCCTTTCTCGACCATCACCTGATGGCCGGCGGCGACCAGTGATTCGGCCCCCGCGGGGACGAGCGCGATCCGATTTTCGTTGGTCTTGATTTCCTTCGGGACGCCGATCTGCATAGTCGTTAGGTACAGCTCGGGGGAAATGGGTCAGGGAAGATCCGCGGTACGGCCGAGGGTCACCACCGTCTGCCGTTCCGGGAGAAAAAGGGCCTGGCAGGCTTCTGCCACCTGCTCAGGAGTGATGGCGTCTATTTTCGCCAGCGTTTCGTCGAGGGGGAGGAACGGCTCTCCGTACAGCGCCGACGACGCGACGCGAAACATGCGCGAGGCGGGCGATTCCAGCGACAGGGTCAGCTGCCCCTTGAGCTGGTTTTTCCCCGCCTGAATCTCGTCGGCAGGAAATCCTTCGGTCGCGATCGTCGACAGCTCGCTGAAGATCTCCTCCAGGGCGCGACCGGCGCTTTCGGCAGAGGTGCCGGCGTAGATGCCCTGCAGGCCGGAATCGTGGTGGAACGACTGGAACGCGTACACCGAATACGCGAGCCCCAGCTCCTCCCGAACGCGCTGGAAGAGGCGCGACGACATGCCACCGCCCAGCATCAGGCCGATCAGCGATACCGCGTACCGTCTCGGATCAGCATACGCGATCGACGGGCTTCCCAGTACGATGTGCGTCTGGTGCCCATCACGGTCGATATGGCGCCTTACTGGTGCTTCGGGCACCGGCTCCGGCACGATCGGGCCGTCGGTCGCACCACCGGGCAACGCATTCCACCCGGTGCGCTCCAGCACCTCGAGCAACGCGTCGTGCTCGATCCTGCCCGCAGCCGCGACCACCATGTTCTGCGGCCGGTAGGCGCTCCAGTGCAGCGCGCGCACCGCCTCCACCGGCATCGCGCCGATGGTCTGACGGGTGCCCAGAATGGCGTAGCCGTAGGGATGGCTGCCCCACAACGCTTCGTTATGCAGCTCGAAGACGAGGTCGTCCGGAGTGTCCTCGACCATCGCGATCTCCTCGAGCACGACGTTCCGCTCGAGCGACAGGTCGCTTTCGCGAAGCGTAGGTCGGAAGATCAGGTCGCAGAGCACGTCGGCCGCCTGCGGGAGATGCTCGTCCAGCACGCGAGCCTGGAACGACGTGTGCTCGCGCGACGTGAAGGCATCGAGCGATCCGCCGAGGCTTTCGAGCGATAGCGCGATTTCCTTCGCGGTGCGCTGCTCCGTGCCCTTGAAGACGAGGTGCTCGAGGAAATGCGACACGCCCATCTCCTCGCGCCGCTCATGCACCGATGCCCGCCGCACCCACACGCCGAGCGCCACGGACCGCACGCTCGGCATGTATTCGGAAACGACGATCAACCCGTTAGGCAGGACGGTGCGACGATAGCCGCCGCCGGAAGGTGAAGCCTCCGCGACGCTACCGGCGACCGATGTGGCCGAGATGAGCCCACGCGAAGGCACAGTCCTCACTCCCTGGCGCCACGGCCTCCACGGCCCCGGGACCCGCCGCCACGCCGCGGACGGCCGCCGCCACGGGAACGCTCGCGGTGTCCTCCACCGCCGCCACCACCGCCCTCTTCAGACTCGGAAGCACCAGCAGCTGCGGCCACAGGTTCTCCTTCGCCGCTGGCCGGTTCGCCGCCGCCCTCACCGGGAGGGGGAGCCTCCGGTTTCGGCTGTAATGCTTTCATCGACAGGCGCAGGCGGCCACGCTCGTCGCGATCGATGAGCTTCACCTTCACGTGGTCACCCTTCTTCACCACGTCCTCTGTGCGCTCGGTACGACCATGGCGCATTTCGGAGATATGCAGCAGCGCTTCGGTACCAGGCATGATTTCTATGAACGCACCAAAAGCCGTCGTACTCTTGACTGTGCCCTCGTAGATCCCACCAACCTCTGGCTCGGCGGTAATCGCGGCCACCATCTGCCGCGCACGTTCCATCGCCTCGCCACCAACGGCGGCAATGGTGACCGTGCCCGAATCGTCGACGGTCAGCTCGGCGCCCGTCTCCTCCTGGATACCGCGGATCGTCTTGCCCTTCGGGCCGATCAGGTCTCCGATCTTCTCGGGGTTGATCTGCATCGTCACGATGCGCGGCGCATAGGGCGACAGCTCCGCGCGCGGCGCCTCGAGCGCCTTCTTCATCTCACCGAGGATGTGGAGGCGGCCATCACGAGCCTGCGCGAGTGCCTCCTTCATGATCGAGAGGTCCATCCCCTCGATCTTGATGTCCATCTGGATCGACGTGATGCCGGTCTCAGTGCCAGCGACCTTGAAGTCCATGTCGCCGAGGTGATCCTCTGTGCCGAGAATGTCGGTGAGGATCGCGTACTTCGAACCTTCCTTGATGAGCCCCATGGCCACGCCGGCAACGGCCGCGCGCACCGGTACGCCGGCATCGAAGAGGGCCAGCGATCCACCACACACCGACGCCATCGAGGACGAACCATTCGACTCGAGCACGTCGGAGACGATACGGATGGTGTACGGGAACTCCTCGAACGGCGGCAGGACGCCCTGCAGCGCGCGCTCGGCGAGGTTGCCGTGACCGATCTCGCGGCGGCTGGTGCCGCGCATCGGCCGGACTTCACCGGTCGAGAACGGCGGGAAGTTGTAGTGCAGCATGAAGGTCTTGTTGACCTCGCCCGCGTCCTTGATGGAGTCGAGCCGCTGCACGTCGTCGGCCGTGCCTAACGTGGTGGCGACGAGCGCCTGGGTCTGGCCGCGCGTGAACAGCGCCGAGCCGTGAGCGCGCGGCAACACGCTGGTGTCGATCGTGATGGGCCGGACTTCAGTTGGCGTCCGACCATCGACGCGGCGGCCGGTGTCGAGGACCTGCGATCGCAGCGCATTGTATTCGATGTCGCCCAGCAGATTCCCGACGTAAGCGCCCCAGTCGGTATTCTCGGCGGTGAGAAGCGCGGAAATCGCGCGCTTCACTTCCTCCACCGCTTGAACTCGTGTGTGCTTGTCCTTCTGGTTGAGCGCTTCGGAGATCTTTCCTTCCGCTTCCGACTTGACGCGTGTCACCAGCTCGGATGGCGCTTCGGCTTTTGTCCAGGCCATCTTGGACGTCGAACCCGCCTGGGTGAGGAGCTCCTTCTGGATCCCGACGAGCTCCTTGATGCCCTTGTGACCGAGTGTCAGCGCTTCGAGCATGTCCGCCTCGATCACTTCGAGGCAGCCACCTTCCACCATGTTGATCGAGTCAGCCGTGCCGGCCACTATGACTTCCATGTCGCTGTAGGCGAGCTGCTGGAAGGTGGGGTTGAGGACCCACTTGTCCTGGATGCGACCGACACGAACTGCTCCGATCGGCCCGTTCCATGGGATTTTGCTCGACGACAGCGCATATGAAGCCGCCATCAACCCGAGCACGTCAGAGTCATTCTCCTGGTCGCCGGAGATGACGTAGATGTAAACCTGGACTTCGTTCTTGAAGCCCTCGGGGAAAAGCGGTCGGATGGACCGATCGATGATGCGAGCCGCGAGGATCTCGTGGTCGTGGGGGCGCCCTTCCCGCTTGATGAAGCCGCCGGGAATTTTCCCCGCGGCGTACGTCTTTTCGCGGTATTCGACGAGGAGCGGGAAGAACCCGAGGGCGGTCTCCCTGTCGCTTACGGTCACTGCGGCCAGGACCATGGTGTCACCGAAGGTGACAACGGCGCTTCCGGCAGCCTGCTTCGCCATGCGCCCGGTCTCGATGATGAGGCGCCGTCCGGCGAAGACTTTTTCGATGCGTTGCATTCTGTTTTT
>DASRPK010000313.1:0-6788 GCA_035646395.1 Gemmatimonadaceae bacterium
GCGACCTGTTGGGTTGCGCGGACCGCGCGAGGTTCGGGTGAGTGGCACCCCGACACGATCGGCGTGACATGCCCGGCCATCGCTTTACCGAGATGAACGTCGCCGGTATCGCGTGCGGACTCCGCGCCACGCGGTGACTCCTGAACCGTCGTGCGAAGAGGCACGATCGTTCCCGTTCCACACAGTATCCGATTCGTCGCGCGCCGTTGGCGTGCGTGCACGCGTAAACGCGCGTCCACACGCGAACGCACAGGGCGCATAGAAAAGTTCGCCTCAATTCAAGGCGTTTGAAGCACACATTACCCAGTACCCTCTCGACGACATGAACGAACGTCGCCGCCCCGGACGCCGGGGCCGCCGTCCGAGTCCACGACGGCAAGCCGCTGACCCCAATTCGGAAGTCAGCCCATATCGCAGCACCGACGAAGGTGAGTCGGCGGAAACCACAACGCACGTGGAGCCGGTCGATACTCCGGTGAATGAAGCGCCGACGGCGCCCCCGATGAGCAACGAGCGAGCGCCTGACGCGGCTCCCTCGGAGACCGCGCCGCCGTCCCAGGACCCGTCACCAGGCGACAGCGAGGCGAGCCCGCCCCAATCCCAGCCTCAATACAACGAGCAGCGATTTGAGCGGCACGGTGGCGGCCATCATTCCCACCGACAGGAAGGCGATTACCAGAACAACCGCAACGGCCGACGCCATCGCCGTCACCGTGGTCGTGGACGCCGTGGCACGATCGAGCCGCAAGCGCCGCCAGCGCCGGTGGTGCCGGACACTGAAACGACGGGATGGTTCGACCCCTCGCGTGACGGCGGGTTCATCCGCCGAGCCGCCAACAGCTATCTCGCCGATCCGGGCGACGCCTGGGTTCCGCCGCATGTCGTCAGGCAGGCCGGACTCCGGCAGGGCGACCTGGTGACCGCGTCCAGCGGTCGAGACCACCGAAATCGTCACGTGCTGGTCGAGGTGCTGTCGATCAACGGCGTGGCGTTCGCCGACCTTCCCCGCCGCCCTGACTTCCAGTCATTGACGGCGACCTATCCGGAAAAGCGCCTGACGATGGAGACGGGCCGGCCCGCGAAGGGTGGACCGGAGCTTACCCGGCGCTGCATCGATCTCATGGCGCCCATCGGCTACGGCCAGCGCGCGCTGATTGTGGCTCCGGCACGGGCCGGCAAGACGATGCTGTTGCACGCGCTCACGGAAGGAATTGCGATCAATCACCCTAACGCGACGCTGCTCATCCTCCTGGTGGACGAGCGTCCGGAAGAAGTGAGCGAAGCCATTTCGTGGGGGGTCGGTGAAGTCATCGCCTCCAGCTTCGACCAGCCGGCGGCGCGACACGTTGAAGTCTGTGAGATGGTGATGGAGCATGCGCGTCGCCTGGTGGAAATGGGCCAGGATGTCGTCATCGTGCTCGATTCGCTCACGCGCATGGCGCGCGCCCATAACACGGCCGAACGTGGAACGGGCCGTACGTTGTCGGGCGGCCTGGATACGTCAGCGATGGCGAAGCCGAAGGCGTTTTTCGGTTCGGCGCGTTCCGTCGCCCCGCGCGACGGCGGCGGAAGCCTGACGATTATCTCGACGGCGTTGATCGAGACGGGATCACGGATGGACGACGTGATCTTCGAGGAGTTCAAGGGCACCGGTAACTGCGAGATCAAGCTCGACCGGTCGCTGGCCGAAAAGCGCATCTTCCCTGCGTTCGACATCGCGGCGAGCGGCACGCGGCGCGAAGAGAAGCTGTACCAACCGGGTCAGCTGGATGCGGTCTACACGCTCCGTCGCGGGCTGCAGCAGATGCCGCCGCAGGCAGCGATGGAATGGATGATCAAGCGTATCGCGGGGACGCAGAACAACGACGCGCTGCTGGCGGGACTCTAGGCGACATATTCCAGGTCCCGCTGGTGGTTCAGGGTCCCGTAACATCCGGGGCGCGAATTTACGCGAATTCGAGGCGGATCACGCGAATCGCTTCCAGTGGATTCGAAGATTCCGTGCGAATCCCCAAAAAATGTTTTGGGAGATTTGGGACGGTAATCGACTCACTCGCGGAGCAAATCCGACCAGATTCGTGTGATCCGCGTCCCCAGGTTTTGTGGAGCTTCAGCAGCGCCCGGGATCTCGTCGATTGCGCACGATAACCAGTGCATTTCCAACGGCGCGTTCCCCTGTCGGATCCGAGGGCCGGTTCACCACTTCGAATATCGCGGAATCACCGCGGTAGCGGGCCACCGCCATTGCCGTAGAGCCGCCGCCGTCCAGGTTGATTGCTTCGGTCGCACCTAACGCCAGCGCGATGGCCGCCGATTCGCGATTGGTCGTGCCGGCGCTATGCCCCGGCTGGCGGCCGTCGACAGTGATCAGCAGAAGACGGCGGCCCCGGGCCGCCACGCCGACGATCGTGCGCGGATGCCGAACCGGCGCGAAGTTCGGGGCGCCGGCGCTGTCGAGACCTGGCACTTCCAGCGAGTCGCGAACGAGAATCGGGAATCCACCCACCGCCTCGCGTGGTTGGAAAGGGAGGAGCCGGATCGAGACGGTGAATTGGCTGCGCAATATCGCCGCGCCGACGAAGCGCTCTCGTAACGCTTCTGGTGCACGCGGCCCCAATACCAGCACACCCCCCGCTGCGGGTATCGGCGTCGTCACCCGACTGCTGTCGATGGACTGCACGGTCCCCCGCCGATCCGACAACACGACGCGAATCGAGCGCCACAACGTGTCCACGACTGGACCATAACGAGCGTCGAACCACGCCAGCCCATTCGACGCCATGCGATTCCAGGAGTCGATCCGGAGGGAGTCCCCTCCCGAAACGGCAGCCCCGGAGATGCTCAGCGTACCGATCCACGGCCGTCCCGACTGATCGACAGCAAAGACAGGCCTCGCGCCGGGGCCCGTGACAACGTTGCCGTTGCTCACGTGCGCACCCGTCGGCACGCCCGGCGGATCGAACAGGAAGAAGTCGGCGTTGACGCCGCCCGCGACGATGGTGCCTTGATCGGCGGCCGACGCGGTGAGCGCCGAGGTCTTTGTTCTCCCCACAGCCCCGGGCGCGCCCTTCACGGCAACGGCTGACCAGCAGGCAGCGCGGTCGATGTCCAGCACGTGAACCGCCCACGGACCCTGCCTGACGAGAAATGCACGGTGCAGCGCGCCAGGCGCGATCGTGTCGGTGATGCCGGTGTCGCCTTCCAAGCGAAGCGTCGGAAGGTCAGTGCTCCAGCGCGGTGACGTTGTGGTCGGCGGGCTGGCGCGGACACACGCCACTCCAGCCAGGAGGACGAGCAAGCCCGCGACGGCATGGCGACGCGGGCCGCTCAACTCACTCATCGACGCGTGTCTTCTTGTCGAGGTCAAGGGCAGCGCTGTTGATGCAATAGCGCATCCCCGTGGGATTCGGCCCGTCGTCGAAGACGTGACCAAGGTGGGCGCCGCAGTTCTCGCACATTACTTCCGTCCGGCGCATTCCAAGGGTGTCGTCCGCTTCCGTCCTGACCGCGGTGTTATCCAATGGCTCGAAGAAGCTCGGCCATCCGCTGCCGGACTCGAACTTGGTCTCCGAGGAGAAGAGCGGATGATTGCAAACGACGCAGCGATAGACGCCATCGTCGTGGCAGTTCCAGTACTTGCCGGTGAACGCGCGCTCGGTCCCCTTCTCCTGAGTGATGTGGAACTGCTCGGGCGTTAGGCGGGTTTTGAGATCGTCGGACATGGTCGCTCGGTGCTGGTTACTGGGTGCTGGTTATTGGTTGCTAGGACTGGTACTGGTACTGGGTACTGGCTGGTACTGGTACTGGTACTGGTTGCTGGTCGCTACTTGATCGCCCCAGCGGTGCCGGATCGTCGAGGGTCTGCGCCGGCGGTGACCACGCCGTTCCCGATTACTACCGCTGCTCCATAACCCATACGGAGTTCACCCCGTACGGAGATTCGATTGAACTCGTACCCCATCGCCTGCAACGTCTTCATGACGTCCGGCGAAAAGCCGTCTTCGATGTCGACCGTCAGTTGGCGCGTTGTCGGGGTGGCCGGACCGGGCCCTCCCCCACGTCCCGACGGAATAAATCGCGGCAGTTCGAGCGCCTGCTGTGGGCCCAGCCCGAAATCCACGACGCCGACCAGGGTCTGGAAGACGGCGCTGGTGATCCACTGGTTCCCTGCGGCGCCTACTGCAAGAATCGGCCGGCGCTCCGATCCGTTCCCGCGATATACGATCGTCGGGGCCAGGGTGCTGCCATGCCGGGCAAATGGAATGCGCGCGCCGTAGGCCGCTGGATCCGTTCCGTACGACGTGAGCTTGTCGTTGTACAGGAAACCAAGTCCGGGCGAGACGTAAAAGTTCCCGCCCCACGTGCCAAGCGTCTGGGTGACCGATACCACATTCCCTTCGGTGTCGGCGACCGCAAATGCCGTAGTTCCGTTCGCGCGACAGACGGAGCCTGCCGCGTGTTGCTGCCCAAAACAATCGTCATCGGCAGCCGGCGCTTCCGGACTGGGACTCGTCGCGCGACGGACGGTGTCGCACGAGGCGATATTGTTTGCCGCGCCTGGGGGGAGCAGTTGCCCCGGGTCGTAGCACTTCCACCGCGCACGAGCCGAGTCCTTGTTCGAGAAGGCGTCCGTGTTGATCGGCCAAAGGCTCGGATCTCCCGTGCGTCCGCGGCCCGACGGAGTGAGCTGCCACGCAGTCACCATCGCGTGCAGTGTCGCCGCGTCGTCAGTGTAGAGTTTCGGTTGGTGGAATTGCTCGAGCAGGTTGAGTTGCGCGACCAGGGTGGTTCCACCACTCACCGGTGGAGCGGCGGAATACACTGTGGTTCCGCGATACGTCGTCGTTATGGGTTCGCGATCAGCCGCGAAGTAGCGTGACAGGTCAGTCAGTCGCATGGCACTTCCTTTCCCGCGCAGGTCACTGACCAGGCGTTCCGCAACCGCTCCCCGGTAAAAGCCGTCCGCACCGGCGCGCGCGATCTGCTCTAGTGTCCAGGCGAGATCAGGGTTGTGAATCGTGTCGCCGGCGACGCGTGGTACCCGCCCCTGGGCGTTGTTGTCCTTGAAGAAGATTGCCTTGCTCGATTCGTACTTGGCGAACGACGCGCGCTCGCGCCGCAGTGTGGTCGCAAGCCCCTCGCTCACCACATAGCCATCCTTCGCAGCTCGAATGGCCGGGGCAATGAGGTCGGCCCAGGAGACCTTCTTGCTGCCATAACGAGTCCACGCCGTATGCATGCCCGAGACGGTGCCGGGGACCATGGCGAGCAGTGGACCATCCGATGGATACCGCCCGTTTTCCATCAACGATGCGTTGTTGAGCGTCGCCTCTTCAGGGACGCGAGCCATGAACTCGATCAGTGCCGGCCGTTCCATCCCCGGCACCTGGATCAGCATTTCACCGTACCCGCCGATGCCACTGGCATCAGGCTCGACGACACCCAGCGCGAAAGAGACAGCCACCGCAGCGTCAACGGCGTTTCCGCCTTTGCGAAATGCCTCGAGGCCCGCTTCCGTCGCCACCGGGTGAGCGCTCGACACGGCGGCTCTGCCTGACGCGTCGGGACGCAATGGGGGCCTGGCACGCGACAGCTCATGGAGCACGCGCTCCAGGGTCTGGTCGTCGGGCGCCGCCAGCGCCCGGGCGCGGAAGGGCGCCTTCAGTGCAGACCATTTTTGGCGACGATCGTCTGCGGCGCTAAAGTAAACGCGATCGGTCCGCGCCCAGTACCGGTCGAACGCTTCGGCGTTTCTACTCGCCCGGTCGACGGTTACGCCAACCGCCACATTGACCGGCTTCTCGTCAGGCGCCACTGGTGCGCTGACGACAACGAGTTGCTGGGCGGGTTTGGTGAAGGACTCGCTCGCGCTGCGGTCGATGGCGCGGTCGGGATCCCCGTTATATCCCGGTTCGTCTGAACCGCGTTCAGCGATGAGAATGGTGCGCCCATCCGGCGACCAGGCGGGCAGGCCGCGACGCAGTGCCACCGCATTGACGTACGTGCCACCGGTGGGAGAGACGTACACGCCGGCGCGTGGTGTCGCGGAATAGAAGACCAGACGGGTTCCGTCGGGCGACCATGATGGCCGTTCGGGAGCGCGGTCGGCGACGACGATGCTATCCGTTTCCGGCGCCGCGCTACCACGGCCGCCGCGTCCAGCACCGCCGGTGCGGGCGGGCGGCTCCTCCGTGTTCCACGGCCGTACCCTCAGTCGCCGCGCACCGTCGGCAAACTGGACGTAGGCGATCCGTCGGCCGTCGGGCGACGCCACCGGCCACCGCTCCTGCAACTCCGTTCTCGTCAGGCGGCGCTCGGCGCCGGCGGCTGTCCGGATCCAGATCCGGGAGTCCGCCCCGCGCCCTCGCACGAAGGCGACCGATCCATCGCGACCGACGGTAGGCTCGGCGTCGGGAAGGGGGTCATTGGTCAGGCGTTCGATCGTTCCACCGCGGACGGCCAGGCGGTAGACATGGGCGCCCCCGTCACGATCCGACACAAACACGATGGCCTGCCCATCGGGCGACCAGGCCGGTTGGCGGTCCCAGGTTGCTCCACTCGTCAGGCGCGACCAGCGGCGACCGCCCGCGTCTCGCACCCAGAGATCGCCCTCGAAGGACACGGCAAGTCGACCGTCCGTGGCAAAGACCGGGTCGCGCACCGGAGGGAGCGAAGTCGCCTGCGTAACCGCGGCGGCGATAAGAAGAAGGTTCATGACGCTGGGGAAGATGGAGACACTACAGGAGATAGGCGATGAACGGGCCAAGTGGAAGAAGCAAGGGGCAAGA
>DASRPK010000314.1:0-2302 GCA_035646395.1 Gemmatimonadaceae bacterium
CGAGGCGCTCGCCAGCGGTGCCGTACCCGTCGTCGTGGACTTCGGCGGCCCGGGAGACATCGTGCACCCGGACGTCGGGTACAAGGTGCCGCTCACAAATGAAAGCGACATCGTCGCGCAGATCGAGCAGGTCTTGCTGGAAATGTCGGCCAACCGGGACCGGCTCGAGCAGTTACGGCTGCAAGGCATGGCGTATGTGAGGGAGCGACTGACGTGGGAGGCGAAAGCCGAATACGTGACTCGGATTCTTCGGTGGGCGATAGGCCAGGGCGTGAAGCCAGATCTTCCGCCGCCCAAGCTGTTGGCCGCCGCTGTCGGTTCCGCCCGGTGAACGTGAAAGGTGTGAATTGAGACAATCGATCAAACGTACGCTGCAGCCGATATTGCCCCCGCCAATGGTCCAGGGAGCGCGGGTCGGGTTGTGGTACCTGTCGTCCTACTTCCCTCGCCTGGTCACCTCGCGCATTGTCAAACGAACTCCCGAGGTGCGCGCTGTCGGGGCCTCGCGAAGCCACTCTCATCTTGCCGAGCGGCTCCAGCGCGTGAATGTGCTGGCGCCGACACGGATCTGTCGCGTCATGACCAACCACGGGAGCGACAAGGCGCGAGCGCACAACTACACGACGGTGTATTCAGCCTTGTTCGGCGAGCGCTGGAAGGAGCCTCTGCGAATCTTCGAGCTCGGCCTGGGGAGCAACAATCCGGGTGTGCCGTCGAATATGGGGACTTTTGGCGTACCCGGCGCATCCCATCGTGGATGGCGAACGCTGTTCCCCCATGCGCTTGTCTACGGCGCCGACGTCGATCGCGGAATTCTGTTTCACGAAGATCGCATCAAAACCTTTTACTGCGATCAATTGGACCCGCTGTCTATCCGTCAGCTCTGGTCTCATCCTGATCTCCAGGGCGGGATGGATATCATCATCGAGGACGGTCTCCATACGTTCGAGGCGAACGTCTCCTTCCTGGAAGGCTCCCTCGATCAGCTCCGTCCTGGCGGGATCTACGTGGTCGAAGATATCAGCGCGAGCGATGTCGCGAACTGGTACGAACGGCTCGAGACCGTTTACGCAAAGAAATACCCCAAGTATGAGTTCGCGTTCGCCATCCTGCCCGATGACGGGAACTGGGCCAATAACATGCTGGTCGTTCGACGGGGCCAGGACTAAGCGTAACTGGCCATGTCGGTACTCGTGATCAAGCGCAACGCAACCGGCGACGTGGTCCGAACGACGACGCTGCTGCACCACCTGGCGGCGCAAGGACTGACGTGGGTGACGTCGGCTCCGAATGACGAGTTGTTTTCAGAGCTTCCCAGCAACGTTCGCTGTATGGAATGGGCACAACGCGACCGCGCGCTCGATCGACGCTACGCGCTCGTCGTGAATCTTGAAGACGAGCCGTCAACGGCAGCGTTCGCGCAGCAGGCTGAACATGACCGGCTCTTTGGCGCCCACGCGGACGGAAACGGCGGAGTGTCCTACTCCGAAGACTCCAGAGCGTGGTTCGACATGAGCCTGATCAGCACGCACGGCCGGCAACGCGCCGACGAGCTGAAGCTCCTGAACCGCCGCACGTACCAGGATCTGATTTTCCATGGCCTCGGCCTCGCGTTTCGCGGCGAGCGATATGTCCTGCCCCGGCCCGTCCCGTCGCCGCTGTCGGGTGACGTGGCGATCGCCCCGGTGGCCGGCCCGGTCTGGCCGATGAAGGGATGGGCCTTCTACGACCAGCTTCAAGCCGGGCTCGAGGGCGCCGGTCTAACGGTTAATGTGTTACCGCGCCGCCGCACACTGTTGGAACATCTGGCTGACGTCGCGAACCACCGGTGCCTGGTCAGCGGCGACAGCCTGCCGATGCATCTTGCGCTTGGCACCGGCACCTCCTGCGTGACGCTGTTCAACTGCACGAGCCCCTGGGAAATCCACGACTACGGCGTTCAGACCAAGCTGGTATCGCCGCTGCTGGAACGCTTCTTTTACAAACGTGGTCACGACACGGCTGCGACGACCGCAATCCGGCTGGAGGATGTCTTCGACGCAGTGATGGATCGGCTCAGGACAGCCGGTCGAACGCAGACACCGCCCGATTCTGAGCGATGCCAGGCATCCTAGGGTTCATTACGCGCGTCCGTTCGTCCCACGAGGGCGAACGTCAGCTCGTCACAATGCTCGAGACCATGGTGCATGAGCCGTTTCACGCACATGGAACGTACACGCGTCCGGAACACGGGTTTTATCTGGGCTGGGTAAGTCACCCGGAAGAATTCGTGAACTGGAATCCTGTCGTCAGCGCCAGCGGC